>DASXIP010000191.1:0-9554 GCA_036497875.1 Caldimonas sp. | reverse complement strand
AGATCTTCTCGGTCGCCAGCGTCGCGCTGCTGCCGCCGACCCTGATCGCGAGCATCTACGGGATGAACTTCAAGGCGATCCCGGAGCTCGACTGGCGCTTCGGCTATGTCTACGCGATCGCGCTCATGATCGCTTCGGTCGCGGCGCCGTTCATCTACTTTCGCCGCAAGGGCTGGCTTCGCTAGCGCTCGCCTGGCGCGCCGGCAGGGCCCCGCGGCACGGCCGCCGCGGTGTGAAGTGGACAACGCTGGTGTTGTCGGTCAAGCGGGCGATCTGGCCTCGCCGCCGATCGCCTTGCACACCGCGAGCGCCGACGCCAGCCCGTCCTCGTGGACGCCGTAGCGCGTCCAGGCCCCGCAGTACCAGACGCCGCCGCGCCCCTGCAGGGCCGGCAGACGCGCCTGCGCCGCGAGCGCGCGCCGGTCGAATACCGGATGCGCGTAGTGGAACTCGCCCTGCACCAGCGCCGACGCGGGCTCGTAGAGCGGATTGAGCGAGACGATCACCGGCGTCTGGAACGGCAGCGCCTGCAGCCGGTTGAGGAGGTAGTGGACGCAGACCGCCGCCGCTGCCGCCTCGGGGTCGCGCGGCTGCTCGTAGTTCCAGGCCGCCAAGGCACCCTTGCGCTCCGGCAGCATCCGTGCGTCGCTGTGGAGGACGGCGCGGTTGCGTTGCCAGCGGATGGCGCCGAGGATCTCGCGCTCGTCGTCGCTCGGATCGGCGAGCAACGCGAGCGACTGGTCGCTATGGCAGGCGAGGACCACGTTGTCGTAGCGCTCGCTGCCCTGTGCCGTCCTGAGATCGACGCTGCCGCTCGGCAGCCGCCGCAGCTGCTGGACGGGAGTCGCGAGGCGGGCGTCGGGGATCGCGTCGAGCATCTTGTCGACGTAGGTCGACGCGCCGCCGCGCACCGATCGCCATTGCGGCCTGCCGCGGATCTGCAGCAGGCCGTGGTTGGCGCAAAAGCCGAGCAGCGGCCCGATCGGAAAGCGCAGCATCTGCTCGGTCGGGCACGACCAGATCGAGCCGATCATCGGCAGGAAATACCAGTCGCGAAAGGCGCTCGAGAAGCGGTGGTCATCGAGGAAATCGCCGAGGCCGTCGTCGAGCCCCGCACGGCCCCTGGGCGGGCCGTCGCGCACGAGCCGCTTCGCGATCCGGTTGAAGCGGGCGATCTCGGCGAGCATGTTCCAGAACGTCGGTCGCAGCAGGTTCGAGCGTTGTGCGAAGACGCCGGCGGCGCTCGCTCCGCTCCACTCGATGCCGGCCGCCGGGATCTGCGCCGAAAACGACATCTCGGCCGGCGCGGTCTGGACACCGAGTTCGGCGAAGAGCGCTGTCAGCAGCGGGTAGTTGCGCTCGTTGAAGACGAGAAAGCCGGTGTCGACGCCCTGCGTTCGGCCCTCGAGGGTGACATCGACGGTGTGCGTGTGACCGCCGAAATGATCGCCGGCCTCATAGAGCGTGACCTGGGCGAAACGCGCGAGGCGGCGCGCCGCGGCGAGGCCGGCGATTCCCGAGCCGACGACGGCGATTCGCTTCATCGTCGGGTGCAGACGCGGGCGCGCCCGCCGGGGGGCGGGCGCGGGACCGTGAAGAAAGGTGTCGCCGAGCGCCCCCGAGGGAACGAGGGAGGGAGGAGGGAGGAGGAGAACCCCCCAGGGATTTCAGCCGGCAGGACCGGCCGGCTCCGCGACGAAAACCGGTTCGCCGTGCCAGCGCCGCGCGTCGCACCGGGGTGCGGCACCCGCTGCCGGGCACGTCCTCCTGCTCTGACGCGCGAAGGCGGCACGAGTTCCCGGCGCCTGCGAAATCCTTTCATTTCCGGATCGATCGAAGGCTCCTTTACGCAGCCCGATCGCCGCGGGCGTCCGCGATCCGCCGGCCGCCGTCGGCCAAGCGACCAGTGCGGCTTGCCCCTGGCCCATTGAACGCCGGTCGAACGCCTACACTTCGCCCGGCCAAAACGCCGCCCCGATGCTCTATCCCGAACTCTTCAAGCAGCTCGAAGCCGTCCGCTGGAACATGGACGATGACATCCCGTGGGCGCGCTTCGAGGCCGCCAGCCTCACCGAGGAGCAGGCGCAGACGATCAAGATGAACGCCATCACCGAGTGGGCGGCGTTGCCTGCGACCGAGATGTTCCTGCGCGACAACCGCGACGACAGCGACTTCTGCGCGTTCATGAGCGTCTGGTTCTTCGAGGAGCAGAAGCATTCGCTCGTGCTGATGGAGTATTTGCGGCGCTTCCGGCCCGACCTCGTGCCGACCGAAGCCGAGCTGCACGCGGTCCGCTTCTCGTTCGACCCGGCTCCGGCGCTCGAGACGCTGATGCTTCACTTTTGCGGCGAGATCCGCCTCAACCATTGGTACCGGTGCGCAGCAGAGTGGCACACCGAGCCGGTGATCCAGGCGATCTACGAGACGCTCGCCCGCGACGAGGCGCGCCACGGCGGCGCCTATCTGCGCTACATGAAGCGGGCGATGACCAGGTTCGGCGACGAGGCACGCGCCGCCTTCGCCAAGGTCGGCGTGCTGATGGCGAGCGCGCGTCGCACGGCTCAGGCGCTGCACCCGACCAACCTGCACGTCAACACCCAGCTCTTCCCGCGCGACACGATCCAGAGCCGATTGCCCGATCCCGAGTGGCTGCAGCACTGGCTCGACACCCAGATCCAGTTCGACACCACCTGGGAGAACAAGGTCACCGGGCGCATCCTGCACAACCTCGGCCTGCTGCTCGAGCGCAGCTTCGCGAGCGTCCAGGAGCTCAACCGCTACCGCAAGGAACTGCTGGCGGCGATCGCGGCGGCGGCGCTCGCTGCGCCGCCGGCGAGCGGCCAGCCGGCCTGACCGACGCGACGGCGGCCGCGCGTCAGGCCTTGGCACGATCCTGCGCTGCCTTGCGGTCGGCGACGACCCTCTGCACGCTGGCGCGCTCGCCGAGCCGTCGCGCGTAGGGCTTCCAGTCGATGCCGCCGGCAGTCAGCAGGTCTTCGCCGTAGATCGCCTGGGTCGCCATCGTGATGACGCCGAACGACGCCCACGCCGCGCAGTCGGCCTGGGTGAACGTCGAACCGGCAATGTACGGATCGAAGCGGATCAGGCGGGCGAGCGCGGCGATGTTGCGCTCGAGGCGCTTCCGGACGCGAGCAGCGTCGCGGTCTTCGATCGTGCCGCCGAAGAACGCCTTCGGGTACAGCTCGCGCGCGACCAGCTCAACGTGCAGATCGACGAAGGCGATCAACTCGCGGACCTTCGCCGCCGCATACGGATCCTTCGGCAGCAGCGGTGGCTCGGGCCACGTGGCCTCGATGTACTCGAGGATCGACTGGCTCTCGCAGAGCGGGCCGTGCTCGGTGCGGATGAACGGGATCTTGCCGAGGGGCGACGCGCTCAACGACTCCTCGCTGTGCGCGCCGATGCCGGCCTTGCCGACGTGCTCCTCCTCGAACGGAACTCCCTTCTCGAGGAGCGCGAGCTTGACCTTGTTGTAGTAGTTCGAGATCGGCAATCCGCACAGAACGAGCATCGACGATCTCCTTCGACCAAGCCGCACCGAGTCTAAGCGCGAGCGCGCGCGGCGACGCGCGACAATCGCCGCGTGCTGCCCGATTTCGTCGCCAAGCTCTGCCCGCGCGCCGAGCTGCCGGCGCGCCTCGCGGGGCTGGCGCGGCCGATCGTCTTCACGAACGGCGTCTTCGACATCCTCCATCGCGGCCATGTCACCTATCTTGCGCAGGCGCGTGCCGAGGGCGCGAGCCTCGTCGTCGGCCTCAACAGCGACCAGTCGGCGCGCCTGCTCGGCAAGGCGCCTGATCGGCCGCTCAACAACGAAGCCGACCGCGCCTGCGTCCTCGCCGCGCTCGACAGCGTCAGCCTCGTCACCTTGTTCGACGAATCGACCCCGCTCGAGCTGCTGAAGATCGTCCGCCCCGAGGTGTACGTGAAAGGCGGCGACTACGACGTAGCGGCGCTCGCCGAGACGGCGCTGGTGCGCAGCTGGGGCGGCGCGGCGCGCGCATTGCCGTTCGTCGACGGCTATTCGACAACCGCGCTCGTCGCCCGCATCCGCGGCTGAGCGGAGCGTCGCGCGACGCTCAATCGTCGTCGCCCGGCTCGGGCGCCGCGGGACGGATGCCGAGCCGCGCACGCTCGCGCCGCGCCGGGAACGCGATCTCGCGCTCGACCCACTGGCGCAGCCGCAGGGCTTCCGGCGAGCGCTCCTTGTCGAGGTGGGCCAGCAGTGCGTCGTCGCGCACGTGCGGCTCAGGCGGTCGCCCGAGGCGCGAAACGCCTTCGGGATAGGTGATCGCCAGGGCGCCGTCGCTGGCGGTGAAGCCGACGATCGCACGGACGTCGGCGAGGCGAACCCAGCGGCCGTGCGCGTCGTCCTCGACGACCCGCATTGTCCGGCCGCGGTACGCGTAGTGGCGACCTTCGACGTCGCGCCAGTGCGAACGATGCATCGCGTGGCGCAGCGCGCTCGCGAGGTCGAGCAGCGGCCGCGCGAGCGCGATGCCGAACAGGGGCAGCGTCGGCACCATCGCGGCGGCGCCGAACGATCGCCAGACCAGCCACGCCACCAGCGTGCAGGCGGCGAGCCGCACGGTGATGGTCGCGACGACGCCGATCACGTCTGGCGATTGACGACGAAGATGCCTGTGGCGACGGTGACGAGCGCGATCAGCAGCCGCGCCGTGATCGGCTCGGCGAGCAGGAGCGCGCCGAGGGCGAGGCCGAACACCGGCGTCAGCATGGTGAACGAGGCGAGCCGCGTCGCCGGGTAATGGCGAACGAGCCAGAACCAGAGCAGGTAGCTCGCGAAGCTGACGATGACGATCTGAAACGCGAGCGAGCTCCAGGCGAGCAGCGAGAGGTGCGGCAGCGGCGGCGGCGGTGCCGTGAGCGCAGCGGCGAGGAGGAGCAGCAGCGCCGAGATGGCGAGCTGGTAGACGAGCGTCTTCTCCGCCGTTGCGTGGGACAGCTTCGAGGCGCGGATCGCGAGCGTCGTCGCGCCCCAGAGGATGCCGGCGAGGACGCCGAGCGCATCGCCGAGCCACTGCTTGGGGCCGGCAGCCGGTTGCGAGAAGCCTTCCGAGAACGCCCAGGCGACGCCGGCGAAGGCGACGACGAGGCCGATGCTTTGGACGACGTTCAGTCGCTCCGAGTTTGCGATCAGCGGCATGCCGAGGGCAACGACGAACGGAGCGATGTAGATGAAGACCACCATCCGCGACGCGGTCGTGAATTGCAGGCCGACGAAGATGCAGAAGAACTCGGCCGCGAACAGGGCGCCGGCGACGAGGCCGCCGGCGAGCGTCCGGTCGTGCTCGAAGAGGGGAATCGCGCGTGCCCTCGCCCAGAGCCAGAGGAGAAGCGTCGCTCCGCTCGAGCGCAGCGCCGCCTGCCAGAGCGCGCCGATCTCGGGCAGCGCCGCCTTGGCGGCGACCTGGTTCAGGCCCCAGAGGAAGCAGCAGCCGATCAGGCTGGCGACGGCGATCGCGTCGAGGTGGCTCTTGCGTTCGCGCATCGCGGCGATGCTACGGCGGCTCGGCGCCTGCCGCCGCGTCGCCGGCGCGTGCTGGGTTGCGCCGAACGAGCGCCGCCAACGCATCGCAAAGAGCGGCCGCGAACAGGCCCGAGACGAGTCCGCTCGCGTGCGCGAACGGCGCCGTCGCGATGTCCCAGCCGGCCGGGTGGCGCAAGGGCGCGCCCCAGGGCGCTTCGCTCAGTACCTTCATGGCAAGGCCGGCGAGGACGAGCGCGCCGATCGCGCGCCGCGTGCCGCGGGCGTGCACCACCAGCTGCCAGCCAACACAGGCGACGCCGGCGTGGAGCACACCCGACAGGCCGCCAAAGTGGAGCAGGTCGGGCCGGACGCGCAGCCCGAATTGCGTCAGCGGCCAGGCGACGAGCCACGCCGAGGCGATCGGCCACGGCACGCGAGCGAACCAGCCGAGCGCGCCGACCAGTGCCGCGCCGGCGAGGTTGGCAAGCAAATGGAGCGCGCTGTAGTGGACGAACGCCGAAGTCCAGGCACGCCAGGGTTCGCGCCAGGCGAGCGCCGGTTGCCAGTCGAGGGCGTCGTTCGCCGACGGCGGGGCGGCGAAGACAAGCAGGGCAGCGGCGGCGAACGCGAGGGCGAGCGCAGCCCAGGCGCGCTCGCCGTCAACCGAAGACGGCACGCGAGAGAGCGATCACGGCGCTGCGCTGCTCGGCAAGCGGCGCCGGATCGACCTGCGTCGGCTGCTCGTCGAGGCGGGCGCGGTGCTGGGCGCTGCGCAGGTCGCGGTAGGCATCGGCGGCGGCAGCGCCGACGCCCGGCGGCAGCAGGCCGGCGGCCTCGGCGCGGTGCAGCAGCGCGATGTTGCCGACGTCGTCGAGCAGCTCGGCGTGCTGCGCGCCGTGGCCGAGGACGAGCGCCTGGACGGCGAACTCGACGTCGATCATGCCGCCCGGACTCTGCTTGAGGTCGAAGCGGTCGGCACTGACTGGATGCGCTACGCGCACCTTGTCGCGCATCGTGCGCACCTGCGCGAGCAGCGCCTGCAGATCGCGTGGCGCGGCGAGGACGCCGCGCCGCACCGCCTCGAAGCGCGGGGCGAGCCGCTCGAGGCCGGCGCACCAGCGCGCCCGCGTCAGCGCCTGGTGCTCCCACGTCCACGCGGTGTTGCTGCCGCGGCCGGTCTGGTAATTCTCGAACGACGTCATCGACGTCACCAGCAGCCCCGAGTTGCCGTTCGGGCGGAGCGCGGTGTCGATGTCGAACAGCTCGCCGGCGGCGGTGCGCATCGTCAGCCAAGTGATCAGCTTGCGGACGAACGCGCCATAGACCTCGGCCGCCTTGTCGGCCTCGGTCTCAGGATCGTCGTAGACGAAGACGACGTCGAGGTCGCTGCCGTAGCCGAGCTCCTTGCCGCCGAGCTTGCCGTAGGCGATGACGGCCAGCTGCGGCTCGGGCCGATGCGCGATCTTCAGATGCTTCCACGCCCAGCGCAGCGTGCAGCAGAGCGTCGCGTCGGCAAGCGCCGACAGGTCGTCGGCGACTTGCTCGACGGTGATGTGGCCCTCGACGTCGCGCACCAGCGTGCGAAAGACCTCGGCATGGTGAGCGCGGCGCAACGTGTCGAGCAGTAGCTCCTCCTCGGCCTGGCTCGATCGCTCCCAGCCCTTGTGGCGCTCCTCGAGCTCGCGCTTGTACGCCCCGGCGTCGAAGCGGTCGTGCAGCAACCGCTCGTCGGCGAGCTCGTCGATCACGCCGGGATGCAGCATCAGGTAGCGCATCGGCCAGCGCGCCAGACCGAGCAGGCGCAGCAGCCGGTTCTGCACCTCGGGCCGCTCGGCGAGCAGCGCCAGATAGCTCTCGCGACGCAGCAGCGGCTCGAGCCAGTCGACGAACTGCACCGCCGCGCCGAGCGTGCAGCGGCCTTCGCTCACGGCCTGCGCGGCGCTCGCGATCAGATGGGCGAGCCGCACCTTGCTCTCGTCGCGCAGCAGCCGGATCTTGGTTTGGCCGCAGAGCGGCTCGACGCGAGCGCGGAGCTCCTCGGGCAGCTGAGCGAGAAACTCCGCGGCGTCGATTGGCAGCGGCGTCGGCCCGCAATTGCGACAGCCGCCAGCGGCGTGCGCGGCGGCCCTGCGACGGTCGTGCAGGAGGCGGTCGAACTCGAGCGCGACCGACTCGCGGGCGACGCCGAGCAGGTCGAGCATCGTGCAGACGCCGTCGTCGGCATCGTGGCCGAGGCTGGTGGCGATCCACCGCAGGTCGGCGTCGTCGGTCGGCAGGACGTGCGTCTGCTGGTCGTCGAGGTACTGGATGCGATGCTCGAGGCGGCGCAGCATCGTGTAGGCGTCGGCGAGCCGCTCGGCGGTGGCGCGCTGCATGAGGCCGCCGGCGGCGAGCTTGTCGAGCGCCTTCAGCGTCGAGCGCGTCCGGATCTCGGGAAACTGGCCGCCGCGAACGACGAGCAGCAGCTGGACGATGAACTCGATCTCGCGGATCCCGCCGCGCGAGAGCTTGACGTCGTTGGCGCGCTCGGGCCGGCCGGCGGCGCGGCGCTGCGCCTCGTCGCGGACCTTGACGTGCAGCTGGCGCAAGCCCTCGAAGACGCCGTAGTCGAGATAGCGGCGATAGACGAACGCCGTCACGAGCGACCGCAGCGGCATCGCGCGGCCGCTGGCGACGCTCGCGCGCGGCGCGACGACCCGGCTCTTCAGCCAAGCGAAGCGCTCCCACTCGCGACCGTGCGCCTGCAGGTATTCCTCGAGCATCGCCAGGCTGACGGCGGTCGGCCCCGCCTTGCCGTTCGGCCTCAAGGCGAGGTCGACGCGAAAGACGAAGCCGTCGTCGGTGACCTCGCCGATCAGCGCGTAGAGGCCGCGCGCGACTTCGGCGAAGTATTCGTGCGCGCTGGTCGGCCGCGCGCCACCGGTCTGGCCGTCGGACTCGTAGACGTAGATGAGGTCGATGTCGGACGAGACGTTGAGCTCGCGTGCGCCGAGCTTGCCCATGCCGATGATCCAGAAGTCGATCCGCCGGCCCTGGCCGTCGCGCGGCACACCGAAGCGGGCGTCCTGATCGGCAAGGGTTCGCGCCAGCGCCAGCTCGAGCGTCGCCTCGGCGAGGTCGGTCATCACCCTCGTGATGTCGGCCAGCGGCGCACCCTCCTCGACGTCGAGAACGGCGAGCCGCTCGAGGGTCAGCTGGCGGGCGACGCGCAACGACGCGGCGAAGCTCCTGCCGTCGGCGTGCAGGCGATCGACGAGGGCGGCGATTGTCTGGCGATCGGGAAGGCCTGGCGGCAGCAGGGCAAGCTCGTCGCCATAGCGGCGCCGGATACGCTGCACGAAGCGGCTGTGCGAAGCGAGCGGAACATTTCGTTGCGCATGCAACGCCTGCACGTCGATCGCGAGAGGGGCGCCGGAGATCCGGGGTTCCATCGTCTCGCGCCGGGTCTGTGCTAGATTGAACCGACCCGCACGCGTCGTCGCTGCAGCGCCGGTCGCTGGATCCCGCGCCGGACGAGGAGGCGACCGTCCTCGCAACGAACGGCCGGCGGTCTGATCGCTGTCGTCATGTCCTTGAACCCGCCTCCCGGTGCCGCCGGCCCCTCTTCTCGCAGCGCCGGCCTGGCGCGCTGGGCTCCGTTGCGCTGGACTTGGCGGGCACTGCTGTGGCTCTTCCTGACGGCCTGGCTGGTGCTGTTCGTGGGCTGGCTCTCACTTCACTGGCTGATTCTGCCGCACATCGAGGAGTGGCGCCCGCAGATCGAGGCACGCGCCAGTGACATGCTCGGCACTCCGATCCGGATCGGCGCGATTTCCGCGCATTCGAGCGGCTGGGTGCCGGCGATCGAGTTGCGCGACGTGCGCGTCCTCGATGCCGAGCACCGCGTCGCCCTCGTCCTGCCGCGCGTCTTTGCCGCGCTCTCGCCGCGTTCGCTGCTTGTGCTCGAGCCGCGCTTTGCCCAGTTGCTGATCGACGGCGCGAGCCTCGACGTGCGTCGCGACAAGAGCGGCCGCATCCGCATCGCCGGCCTCGACTTCGCCAA
>DASXIP010000190.1:0-11062 GCA_036497875.1 Caldimonas sp. | reverse complement strand
GGCCAGGCGCTCGTTGGAGAACTCGACGTAGACCTTCTTGGCCTGCTTGCCGTAGATGTCGACCTTCTTGACCATCGGCACCTTGAGCAGGCGCCGCTTGATGTCCTCGGTGATGTCGGAGAGCTCCCACTGGCTGATGCCGTCGCCCTTGACCGCGTACAGCAGCCCGGTGACGTCGCCGAACTCGTCGTTGAAGATCGGCCCGACGACGCCGTCGGGCAGCTCGAGCTTGATGTCGCTGAACTTCTTGCGCGCCTGGTACCAGGCTTCGCGCTGGTCGGCGTGCGAAGTGCCGCCCTTGACCGAGAGCAGCATGCCGGCGTAGCCCTGGCGGGCGTAGGTCTTGACCTTGTCGAAGTGGTCGAGCTGCTCGAACTTCTTCTCCATCCGGTTGAGCACCTCGTCCTGCATCTGCTGTGCAGTCGCGCCGGGCCAGATCACCATCACCGTCATCGACGGCACGGAGAAGTTCGGATCCTCGAGCTGGCCGAGCTTCTTGAAGCCGAACACGCCGCCGACCATGATCGTCAGGATCAGGAACAGCACCGTCGCGCGGTGCGACAGCGCCCACTCGGTGAGGTTGAAATCGGATTTCATCGCTTGGCCTGCTTGGTCTCGGTGTCGTTGGGGGCGCCGGCCAGCGCGACGCGCAGGCCCGGGGCCATCTTCTGCACGCCCGCGGTCACGACCAGCTCGCCGGCCTTCGGGCCGGAGACAAGGACGTCGTCGTTGCGATAGCCGTGCACCGCGACGCCGACGAGGCTGACGATGCCCCCCGCCTCGGCGCCTTCGCGGCGGACCACCCACACCGCCGGCCGGCCCTTGTCCTGCGTGATCGCTCCCGCCGGAATGGCGGCGGCGGCGTCGTCGCCGGCCGGTCCGGCGACGACGAGCCTGGCGCTCGCGCCGAGCGGCAGCGGCCGCGGCGTGGCCGGCTTCAGGCGGGCGCGGAAGGTGCGCGTCATCGCCGCCGCCTGCGGCGAGAGCTCGCGCAGCTCGACGTCGAAGGACTGGTCGGGCGCGCTGGTGAGCGCGGCTTTGTAGTGCGACGCCTTGAAGGCGGCCAGCCGATCCTCCGGCACGTTGACGACGATCTCGGGCTCGACCTCCTTCGCGATCGAGACGACCGGCTGGCCCTCGGGAACGACCTGGCCGGCCTCGAACTTGACGGCGGTGACGACGCCGTCCTGCGACGCGCGCAGCGTCGTGTACTCGAGGCGATTGCGGGCGAGCTCGAGCTGGCGCGCATCGGCCTCGGCGACGGCGCGCGTCGTCTGCGCGTTGCTCTGCGCCTTCTCCTCGTCGGACGGGCTCACCGAGCCGTCGCCCTTCAGGGCGTTCAGGCGCTCGCGATCCGAGTGCGCCTGCCGTGCCTGCGCCTCGGCGGCGATCAGCTGCTGCTGCGACGCCTGCACCGCGAGCCGGTAGTCGGTGTCGTCGAGCACGGCGAGGACGTCGCCCTTGCGCACCTTCTGGCCGACGTCGACCTTGCGCGCGACGACCTTGCCGCCGACGCGAAACGCCTGGTCGACCTCGTAGCGTGCCTGCACCGAGCCGAAGTAGCGGTCGGTCTCCTGCGACTTGTCGTAGCGGATCTCGGCGGTGCGAACTGCGCGCAGCGGCTCCGGCGGCGGCTTTTGCGAGCAGCCGGCGAGGATCGCGGCGATCGATGCGGCGAGCAGGGCCGCGGTGGGGGTTTTGTTCACGACGGTTCCTCGGGCGGGGTTCATGACTTCGGACTCGGGTTGGCGGTGGCGGTTGCTGGCTGCGGCTCGAACGCCTGCCAGCCGCCGCCGAGCGCCTTGTAGAGCTGGACGCTGTCGAGCAGCATCTGCGTGCGGCTGTCGTTCGCGCCGACGCGCGTGTTCAGCCGTGCGCGCTGGGCGTCGAGCAGCGGCAGCAGGTCGACCTGGCCGCGGTTGTAGAGCGACTGCGCGCGGCCGAGCGCGGCGTCGGCGGAAGTCGCCGCCGCCTGCAGGTCCTGCGAGCGCTGCCGCTCCTGGTCGAGCGTGACGAGCGAGTTCTCGACGTCCTCGAGCGCACGCACGATGCCGTCCTCGTAGCGGAGCACGGCTTCCTTCTGGTTCGCTTCGGAGATCTCGTTGATCGAGCGCGTGCGGCCGGCGTTGAAGAGCGGCATCGCGAGCAGTCCGGCGACCGAGGTGTAGCGCGCCGAGCCGACGCTGACGCCGTTGAGCTGGACGTTCTCGCTGCCGAACAGCGCGCCGAGGAAGAGGCGCGGGAACCATTCGGCGTGGGCCTGCTGGCGGCGCTCGTTGGCGGCGTCGACCTGCGCCCTCAGCGCCAGCAGGTCGGGCCGGCGTTCGAGGAGCTCGGCCGGTTGTCCCGGGCGCGCGGTCGGCGCGTCGATGTCGGCGGTCGATGCGACGATCCCCGCTGCGTTTGCGGCCTGGTCGCCGATCAGCACCGCGATGCGATGCCGCGACACCGCGACGATCGTCTCGAGCGGCGGGATCGCGGCGTGCGAGCGCGACGAGTCGGTCTGCGCGCGCTCGACGTCGAACGCGGTCGCGAGGCCGACACGCTGGCGCGCGGTCACGAGCCGCAGCGTCTCGTCCTGCGCGGCGACGATGGCGCGCACGGTCTCGAGCTGGCGCAGCGCACCGACGAGCGTGAAGTAGTTGGTCGCGACGTCGGTCATCACCAGCAGGCGGACGCCGCGCTCGGTGTCTTCGGCGGCGAGCGTGTCGGCCGCCGCCGCGCGTGCACCGGCGCGCAGCCGCCCCGACAGGTCGACTTCCCACGACACGTCGACGCCGGCGCTGGCGCTCTTGGTGTCGAACAGGACTTGGCGCGTCGCCTCGTCGTAGCCGGTCTTCTGGTTGGCGGCGCGCGCGTTGAGGCCGATGCTCGGGAACAGCGCCGAGCGGCTGATCGTCTCGCCGGCGCGCGCCGCGAGGACGCGCTGCGCGGCGATCCGCACGTCGCGGTTCTCGCTCGCGGCGCGGCGGATCAGGTCGGTGAGGACCGGGTCGCCGTAGCTCTCCCACCAGGCGACCTCGGGCTCGCTCTGCTGCGAAGTCGCCGCGGCGGCATATCGGGTCGGCACCTCGACGGTCGAATGGAGCATCGGCGTGCTGCATCCGGCGAGCCAGAGGGCGAGGGGGAGCGCCAGCGCGACCAGGCGGATGGGCGTCCGGCTGCAGCGCGTCGATCCAAACGGTCGGGGCGTCACGAATTGGGGGGCGGTCATCGCCATCAGGAGCTCGCGTCGGTTCGTTTCGATGTGCGAGCAGGTTAGAGGTCGATGCGCCCGATGTCGTCAGTGAAGCGTCGACCTTCGGTCGGCGTTCGGTCAGCGTTGTCGCAATCGGTTGACATCGAAGCCGCGGGGCGGCGGCGAGGGCGCGCGTCGTGATCCAAACCGGGAAGGAGGCCGGGCCGCTTCGCAGCCGGTCGGGCGCTCAGAGGCGGGCGCGCATTGCCCTCAGCTCGGCGCGGCACGCCTCGCCGAACGCGTGCAGCGGATCCGGATCGTCCGAGCGCAGGATTTCGTGCACGTTCTCGAGCGACAGGTTCTTGCAGAAGTACTGGTCGGTGATGCGCCTGAGCAGCCGCTCGGCCTGCTCGAGAACAGCGGGCGACGCGCAGAGCCGGATCCGGTTCAGCAGCGCGTAGCCGGCGACCAGGGTCTCCGGCTTTTCCAGCATGTGCGTCAGCGCGTCGACGAGCAGCCGACCGCATTCGGCGATGAAGTCGCCATAGAGCGCCTCGCGCTTGCCGACCTCGACCCGAATCAGCTCGCGCCTATTGAGCGTCCTCTGCGTCACCCAGGTCGCGGCGACGGTCGCGGTGCCGCCGATGACGAGGCTCGAGATCATGGTGAAGGCGGCGGCATCCATGGTGGGGTTCGTGCGACCGACGCCGAGCTCCCGTGCACTTCCTCAGGCCGGCGGCCAGTCCGCCGCCAACTCGGGCAGAGTCTTGCGCAGGCGTTCGATCACGTAGCTCTCGATCGCAGTTGTCTGCGCCTCGCCGACCTCCTTGGCCCACTGCCGGTGCATGGTGAAGTGCATGAGCAGCAGGTCGCGCAGCTTCGCGAACGCGGCCGGGTTGTCGTTGGAGGAGACCGACCGGTCGTTCGCGAGCACCCGGTCGATGACGCCGCGCTCGAGAATCGGCACGCGGCACAGCATCGCCATCCGCCCGATCTCGCGGTCGAGCTCTTCGAGGCTTCTGGCCCATCCGCCCATGCGGGCAGCATCCGGGGTGGTCATGGCTGGCTCCGTGGCAAAGAGTCTCGGTCGGCGCCATCGCGATTCATGCCGCCGGCGGCGCGCCGGCGTTTGCGTCCATCTCGTGCGCGATCGCGTCGATCAGCTCGCGCGCCGAGGCGAACTCGAAACGCTGGCCGGTGACGACGTTCTCGAGCCGGCCGGCGAGCGCATGAGGCGCCAAGTCGCCGCGCAGCTTCAGCACGTACGAGAGCCGGCTGGGGTACTTGGATTCGTGAGAGGTCATGAAGGGGCGCTCGTGTTGCAGAAGTCACTCGACATTCAGTCATTCGTTCGATCAGCCGCGCGGTGGAAGACTGGCGGCACCTGAATCGACGGCGTCTCGCACGAACGGCAGCGCGTGCGAAGCCGCGATCCACTCCTCGTTGGTCGGCTCGACGACGACGCGCACGCGGCTGCACGCGTCGGAGATCACCGGCGCATGCGCGCGGTTGGCTTCGTCGTCGAGCTCGACGCCGAGCCAGCCGAGCGAAGCGCAGATGCGCTCGCGCAGCACGGCGCTGTGCTCGCCGACGCCGGCGGTGAACGCGAGCATGTCGAGGCCGCCGAGCGCTGCCGCGAGCGAGCCGATCTCGCGCACGATGCGCCGCACGTAGAGCTCCAGCGCTGCCCGCGCCCGCGGATCCCGGCTCTCCGCCTCGAGCAGCGTCTTGGCGCTCGCCGAAACGCCCAAGACGCCGAGCAGCCCGGACTCGTGGTAGAGCAGGTGGGTGAGCCGTGTCAGGTCGAGGCCGTCGGTCTGCATCAGGTGCAGCAACACCCCGGGATCGATCGAGCCGGTGCGCGTGCCCATCATCAGGCCGTCGAGCGCCGAGAAGCCCATCGTCGTCGCGACGCTCTTGAGGCCCTGCATTGCGCACAGGCTCGCGCCGCTGCCGAGGTGGGCGACGATCGTTCGTCCGTTCGCGAGCTCGCCGTGGCGCTCGGCGAGCGCCACCGCCATGTACTCGTAGGACAGGCCGTGGAAGCCGTAGCGCCGGATGCCGCGCTCGAACATGGCGTACGGAATCGGCAGCATCTGCTCGACCAGCGGCAGCGTGCGATGGAACGCGGTGTCGAAGCACGCGACCTGGGGCAGGTCGGGCAGTTCGGCCAGCAAGGTCTCGATCGCCTTCAGCGCGTACGGCTGGTGCAGCGGCGCGAGCGCGATGAAGCCCTTCAGGGTCGCGAGGACATCGGCGTCGACGCGGACCGGCGCTGCGTACGTGCTGCCGCCGTGCACGACGCGATGCACCACCGCGGCTGGCGGCCGGCCGCCGGTCTGCGAGACGACCGTCGCGCGCACGTGCAGCAGAGCGGCCTCGTAGGGCTTGGCGGCGTCGAGCACGAGCGCGGTCGGCGGCGAGCCCGCCTGGACGAGCTTCGGGCTCTTGCCGCCGATGCCTTCGACCTGGCCGGCCCAGATCGGCTGCCGCGGCAGCGGCTCCACGGCCGCGTCGAACAGAGCGAACTTGATGCTCGACGAGCCGCAGTTGAGGACGAGGATCGGCACGCCGACGGCCCCTGACGCGGCCTTCGCGGTCGCGCGTCCGCTCGTGGCGGGCGATGCGGCTTCGGTCGACACGGCGTCCATGCTCAGACCTCGAGCAAGACGGGCGGCGCCGGCGGGAAGCTTGCCGCGGGCGGAGCGGGCGGAACCGTCGCCGCGCGGAACTTGCCCGGCCGCGCCGCGACCAGTGCGACGCCGCACGACGCGATGCGCGCCTCGCGCGAGTCGGCGCGGCTCGTGAGGACGATCGGAACGCGCGCGCCCAGCACGATCCCCGCGCTCGCCGCGCCGCCGAGGTACTCGAGCTGCTTGGCGAGCATGTTGCCGCTCTCGAGATCGGGAACGACCAGGATGTCGGCCGCGCCGGCGACCGGCGAGACGATGCCCTTGGTGCGTGCCGCCGCCGCGGAGACGGCGTTGTCGAACGCGAGCGGCCCATCGACGACCGCGCCTTCGATCTGGCCGCGGTCGGCCATCTTGCACAGCGCCGCCGCGTCGAGCGTCGTCGGCATGTGCGGGTTGATGGTCTCGACCGCCGCCAGGATCGCGACGCGCGGCCGCTCGATGCCGAACGCGTGCGCGAGGTCGATCGCGTTGCGGACGATGTCGACCTTGTCCTGTAGCGTCGGAGCGATGTTGATCGCCGCGTCGGTGATGATGAACGGACGCGGATAAGCGGGGGTCTGCATCACGAAGCAGTGCGTGATGCGGCGCGACGTGCGCAGCGTGCTCGCGACGACGGCGCCCATCAGCTCGTCGGTATGGAGATTGCCCTTCATCAGCGCGCCGACGGAGCCCTTCACCGCGAGCTCGACCGCGCGCGCGGCGGCCGAACGCGGGTCGGGTGCATCCTCGATCGCGAAGCCCTCGAGCGAGAGCCCGGCCTCCTTGGCGACCGCTTCGAGGCGCGCACGCGGCCCGATGAGCACCGGCTCGATCAGCCCCGCGGCGTGCGCGTCGAGCGCGGCCGACAGGCTCACCGCGTCGGTCGGGTGGACCACCGCCATCCTGATCGGCCCGAGCGGACGCACGAGCTGCAGCAGGCGCACGAGGTCGTCGCCCTGCGAGACCGAGATCCGCACGTGCGGCAGCGTGCTGCGCGAGCGCTCGATCCGCTCCGTCGGCGCGGTCACGAAGGCCTCGCCGGCGATCACCGTCTCGCCGCGCTGGTTGACGCAGCTGCACTCGAGCGTCACGCTCTTGTCGCCCTCGTCGCGCGCGATCACCTTGACGCTCGTCGTCAGCGTGTCGCCGACCCGGATCGGCGCCCGGAAGTTGAGCGTCTGCCGCTCGTAGACCGTGCCCGCGCCGGGCAGCCGGGTGCCGAGCACCGCCGAGATCAGCGCCGCGCCCCACATGCCGTGGGCGATCACGCCCTGGTAGCGCGTCGAGGCCGCGAACTCGGCGTCGATGTGCTGCGGGTTGAGGTCGCCCGACATCGCGGCGAACAGCTGGATGTCGGCCGCGCTGAGCGTGCGCTCGATGCTGGCGTGGTCGCCGACGCGGATCTCGTCGAACGTGCGGTTGCGGATGACGTCGAGGTCGGAAGTGGAGAAGGTGCCGGTCATGTTCGGTTCCTTGGAGTGATTAGGCGAGGATGTGGAAGCCGCCGTCGATGTAGTGGACGTCTCCGGTGACGGCGCGCGCCGCGTCGCTCACCAGGAACGCGCACAGCGACCCGACGTCGTCGATCTCGACCTCGCGGCGCAGCGGCGCGCGGCTGTGGGCGTTGGCGATGAGGTCGTCGAAGTCCGGGATGCCCGAGGCGGCGCGGGTGCGGATCGGCCCGGGCGACACCGCGTTGACGCGGATGCCGCGCGGCCCGAGCTCGGTTGCGAGGTAGCGCACCGACGCTTCGAGCGCGGCCTTCACCGGACCCATGACGCCGTAGTGCGGGACGACCGCGGCGGCGCCGAGATAGCTCATCGTCAGCAGCGTTCCGCCTTCGTCCATCAGCGGCTCGGCGAGCCGGGCCATGCGCGCGAACGAGTGGCACGAGATGTCCATCGCGCGGGCGAAGCCCTCGCGCGAGCTGTCGGCGACGCGGCCGTGCAGGTCCGCCGCCGGCGCGAACGCGATCGAGTGCAGGACGAAGTCGAGCCGGCCCCAGCGCTCGCGGATGGCGGCGAACACCGCTTCCATGTCGCCGGGGTGCTCGACGTCGAGCGGCAGCGCGATCCCGGTGCCGAGCTCGCGCGCCAGCGGCTCGACGTGGGGCCTGGCCTTGTCGTTGAGCCAGGTGATGGCGAGCTCGGCGCCGCACTGGCGGAAGATGCGCGCGCAGCCGTAAGCGATGCTCTGCGCGTTGGCGATGCCGACGACGAGGCCCTTGCGGCCGGCGAGGAGCGATTCGCTGCGGACGTCCATGGCGGATCAGTAGTCGTAGAAGCCGCGGCCCGCCTTGCGGCCGAGCTGGCCGGCGGCGACCATCTGCTTCAGCAGCGGCGCCGGCCGGTACTTCTCTTCGCGGAACTCGCGGTGAAACACTTCCATCACCGCGAGCAGCACGTCGAGGCCGATCAGGTCGGCGAGCGCGAGCGGGCCGATCGGGTGGTTGCAGCCGAGCTTCATCGCTTCGTCGATGTCGGCCGCGCTCGCGATGCCTTCGGCGTAGGCGAGCACGGCCTCGTTCAGCATCGGGCAGAGCAGCCGGTTGACGACGAAGCCGGGCGAATCCTTGACGAGCACGGGCGTCTTGCCGAGACGCTTCGCGAGCGCGACGGCGGCGTCGATCGTCGCCGGCGCGGTGGCGGGGCCGTGCACGACCTCGACCAGCGCCATCAGCGGCACCGGATTGAAGAAGTGCAGGCCGACGAAGCGGGCGGGGCGCCGCGTCGCGGCGGCGAGCTTGGCGATCGAGATCGACGACGTGTTGGTCGCGAGGATCGCGTCGTCCCTGGCGACGGCGTCGACGTCGCGCAGCAGCTCGGTCTTCAGCGCCTCGTTCTCGGTCGCCGCTTCGACGATGAGACCGCACTCGCCAAGCGTCGCGCGCTCGGTGGTGGCGCGCAGCCGCGACAACGCGGCGCTGCGGTCGGCGTCGGCGAGCTTGCCCTTGGCGACGAGGCGTTCGAGCGCGCTCGCGACGGCGTCGCGGCCGCGCGCGACGCGCGTCGCGTCGACGTCGAGCAGCACGACCGGAAGGCCGGCGAGAGCGGCGATCTGGGCGATGCCGGATCCCATCGTGCCGGCGCCGATGACGCCGATCGTGTGCTGCGTTGTGTCCATGTCGGCACGTTAGGCCTCGCCACCCGCGAAGTCGTCAGCGAACGGTCGTCAATCGGTCGCTGTTGCGACGGGCCGGCCTGCGCGGGTCGTCTCGCGAGCTCGGGGTGCGAGCGGTCGTCCCGGCAGGCGCGGTGCGTGCGCCGATCACATCGGCGGGCCGTCGTCGTTGCGGCGCCGCTCGGCCGCAGCGGCGACGACGGCGCGCGGATCGAGCTCGATGGCATCGACCGGTGCGGCGCCGCCCAGCAGCACGTTGGGCGCGCCGAACCATCGGGCGAGCTCGAGGTCCTTCAGCGTCCCGTCGAGCGCTTCGAGCACCTCGAACACCGGACGGCGCACCGTCGCGTTCGCAAGGTCGAACTGGAACACCGGCAGCAGGTAGTCGCCGCGCCAGGCGACGCTGACGACGAGCGCATCGACGATCCAGCGCGCGAGCAGCGAGAGCGGCTGCGCGGTGCGACGGCGCAGCATCACCATGGCGTCGTCGCTGGTCCACACCCCGCCCGATCGTTCGTACGCGTACAGGACCTCGTTCGCTTGCGCCGGGCCGTCGATCCAGAACGGCATGCGGGGAGGGGGCGCGGGTCGGCGCCGCAGCGATGGCACCGCGGCGACCAGCTGAAGGGAAGGACGATGCTCGAAGGGCTCGATGGTCTTGCTCATGCGATCGCTCCTGTGGCTGGCGATCACCTTAGGCCCCTGGATCGGCAACGTCGTGGCGGAATCGTTCGAAAATGGTCGCCATGTGGTGGCGTTCCCGAAACGCGAGCGCCCCGCCGAAGCGGGGCGCCGGTGACGCTCGGATCACTTGCCAGAACGCGCGAGCACCGCCTTGAAGGGGTTGCCCAGGTGGGCGACGCGAGTCGCCGGCGCCTGGCCGTTGAACGCGCCTTCGCCGGCGGGGATCAGCATGCCGTCGGCGCGCGCTTCGAGCACCTGCTCCTTCATCTCGGCGCGCGTGACGCTCGACGGAGCGGACGCCGCCAGGGCGTAGATCTTGTCGCTCGGCGCGGCGGAGCCGGCGGGAACCAGGTCGCCGGCGGCGCGCGCCTGGCGCGTTTCCGCCCGCACGGCGGCGCGGGTCGTGTTCGACGGACCGGCGCCGCGGTAGCCGGGCGCGAAGCCTTCGCCGGCCGGCGTCAGCGTGCCGTTGGCGCGCGCGTCGCGCACCGACTGGGCGACCTCGGCACGCGTGAGCGGTGCGTCGGATTGCTGGGCGAAGGCGGCGGCGGTGGCGCTGGCCATGACACCGAGGACGAAGAGTTGCTTGACGTTCATGATGGACTCCTGAATGGTTTTACGATCGATTTCGGTTCGGAGCCTGCTCGGTTCCGGCGATGCATCTGCATCACGGTGCTCACGATAGTTTTCGCAGCCGACGCGCCACTAACCCGTTCATTACAGTTGCGCAATGAAGTCGTCATGCGGCCGAGCGGACGCAGGGCGACACTGGCGACTCCAACCTGCGACCGCCATGCGCATCCTCATCGTCGAAGACGAGCCCAAGACCGCCGCCTACGTGCACAAGGGGCTCACCGAGCACGGCTACGTCGTCGACGTCGCCCACGACGGCTTCGACGGCCTGCACCTCGCGAGCTCGGCCGACTACGACCTCATCCTCCTCGACGTCATGCTGCCCGGCCTCGACGGCTGGAGCGTGCTGCAGGGCGTGCGCAAGCACCGGCAGACGCCGGTGCTCTTCCTGACCGCGATGGACAAGGTCGACGACCGCGTCAAGGGGCTGAAGCTCGGCGCCGACGACTATCTCGTCAAGCCGTTCGCCTTCTCGGAGCTGCTCGCGCGCGTGCAGACGATCCTGCGGCGCGGCCAGGCGCCGCGCGACCAGACGATGCGCTTCGCTGACCTCGAGATCGATCCGCTCCGGCGGCGAGTCGTGCGCGGCGGCGACCGCATCGAGCTGACCGCCAAGGAATACGCGCTGCTCGACTACTTCGCCCGCCACACCGGCGAGCTCTGCTCGCGCACGCTGATCGCCGAGAACGTCTGGGACATGAACTTCGACAGCGACACCAACGTCGTCGACGTCGCCGTGCGGCGGCTGCGCGCCAAGATCGACGATCCGTACCCG
>DASXIP010000189.1:0-4823 GCA_036497875.1 Caldimonas sp. | reverse complement strand
GTTCTTCTCGGGCGCGCAGGTGTTTCGGATCTCGAGCGTGAAGCTGCCCTCGGGCGGGTTGTCGATCACGAGGAGCCCCTCCTCATGGCGAAACGACACCGGCTCGCCGTTGGCGAGGCACCGCGTCAGCGTGATGCCCCTGCCGTGCAGCCTCAGCGCGCCCGGTGCGACGGCGTCGTTGCGCTCGATTTGCATCCGGTTCGTGACCATCGTCTTTGCCGGGTCGAGGTCGAACGTCAGGTCGACCTTGCGAATCCAGTACGGCGGCGGCGCGTAGTCTTCGCGGCGCACGAGGGGAGCGGTGCCTTCGCGCATGATCGTTGTCTCCGATTTTCGATTCGTTGTCGTGCTCGGGCTCGCGGTGCCCCGCTCAAACACCCTGCTTCAGGCTGGCCTCGATGAAGACGTCGAGGTCGCCGTCGAGGACCTTCTGCGTGTTGCTGACCTCGACGTTCGTGCGCAGGTCCTTGATCCGGCTCTGGTCGAGGACGTAGCTCCTGATCTGATGACCCCAGCCGACGTCGGTCTTGGTGTCCTCGAGCTTCTGCTGCTCGGCCATGCGCTTTCGCATTTCGTGCTCGTACAGGCGCGAGCGCAGCATCTGCCAGGCCTCGTCGCGGTTCCGGTGCTGCGAGCGGTCGTTCTGGCACTGGACGACGATGCCGGTCGGCAGGTGCGTCAGGCGCACCGCCGAGTCGGTCTTGTTGATGTGCTGGCCACCGGCGCCCGACGCGCGGAAGGTGTCGACGCGGACCTCGGCCGGGTTGATCTCGATCTCGATCGAGTCGTCGACCTCGGGATAGACGAACAGGCTGGCGAAGCTCGTGTGGCGGCCGCCGCTCGAATCGAACGGGCTCTTTCGCACCAGCCGATGCACGCCCGTCTCGGTGCGCAGCAGCCCGAACGCGTACTCGCCCTCGACCTTGATCGTCGCGCTACGGATACCGGCGACGTCGCCCTCGGTCTCCTCGAGCACCTCGGTCGTGAAGCCTTTCTTCTCGCAGTACTTGAGGTACTGGCGCAGCAGCATCGCCGCCCAGTCGCACGCCTCGGTGCCACCGGCGCCGGCCTGGATGTCGATGAAGCAGTTGCTCGGGTCGGCCGGGTTGTCGAACATCCGGCGGAACTCGAGCTGGGCGATCGTCGCCTCGAGCCTGGCGGCGTCCGAGTCGATCGACAGCAGGCTGCCGTCGTCGCCGTCGGCCTTCGACATGTCGTAGAGCTCGCGGCTGTCGGCGAGATTCGAGCTCAGGTGGTCGATCGTCGCCACCACCGTGTCGAGCGTTCGCTTCTCGCGGCCGAGGTCCTGCGCCCGCTTGGGCTCGTTCCAGACGTTCGGGTTCTCGAGGGCGGCGTTGACTTCGTTCAGCCGCAGCGCTTTGCGGTCGTAGTCAAAGATACCCCCGAAGGTCTTCGGTACGCCGCGTCAGGTCGGCGATCCGGTTGCCGATGGCATTGATGTGTTCGACGTCCATGGTGGGCTCTTCAGGTCAGGGCGCTTCGCGGAGGGCGCGATTCTGACAGGAACGACTCGATCAGCCGGGCGATGTCCTCGGGGCGGTCGTGGTGCAGCATGTGGCCGGCCGGCCCGACGACGTGGCGCTCGACGTCGGCGACGAGATTCAGTCGTTCGTGGAATTCGGCCTTGCTGTAGCGGTCGCCCCACCAGATCGAGATGTCGGTGTGGTCGCCCTCGACCCAGAGCACCGGCGCGGTGATGCGCTTCCAGCACTCGAGCCACTCGTCGACTTGCGCGATCAGCGGACTCATCCGCTTGTGGTCCGGGTCGGCGAGCAGCGCGCGCGGGCCGTCGTCGTCGTCGGTGATCGGCCGCGACCAGTGCGATGCGAGCCACGCCGCGCGATCGGCGCGCAGCAGCGGGTTGGTCTGCGTCAGCCGGCCGGCGACCGCGGCGAGGTCGTCGTACGGACGCAGCTGCATGGGCTTTTTTAGCTGGTCGAGCCAGCGGGCGATCCGCGCCGGCGCCTGCTGCGGCTTCGAGCGCGGCATGCCGAAGCCCTCGAGATTGACGACGCGGCGAACGTTGTGCGGCCGGATTCCGGCGTAGAGCATCGCGACGTTGCCGCCCATGCTGTGGCCGAGCAGGTCTAACGGCGAGCGCTCGACGCCGAACAGGGCGTCGAGAACGATCTCGAGGTCACCGAGGTACTCGGGGAAGAAGTAGGTGTCGGCCTCGGGCGTGTCGCTGGCGCCAAAGCCGCGCCAGTCGAGCGCGATGACGTGGCGCTCCTCGGCGAACGAATCGACGACGAACTGGAACGACGCCGCGACATCCATCCAGCCGTGCAGCATGACGAGCGGCGGCCGCCCGGAGCGGTCGAGCTCCGCATCACCCCAGACGAGGACGTGCTGGCGAAGGCCGCGCGCCTCGAGGAAGCGGCCGCGCGCGCGGCGCCGCGGCTGGTAGGACGATGGCGGAGTCACCCTCGCACTGTAGGCGAGGCGTTCCCCGACCGCGTCGACGTGCGAACAGCGGGCGGTCGGCAGGCAGAATCGGGCCATGACGAGCGCCATCGATTTCTCCCTCCGTGCTGCCGAGCGTCGCGACGTCGAGGCCATCGTCGCGCTGATTCGCGGCCTCGCCGAGTTCGAGAAGCTGACCCACCTGCTCGAGGTCACCCCCGAGAAGCTCGCGCTGCACCTGTTCGGCGCGAGGCCCGTGGTCGAGGCGATCGTCGCCGAGCGCGCCGGGCGCGTCGTCGCGTTCGCGCTTTTCTTCACCAACTTCTCGACCTTCCTCGCCAGGCCGGGCCTCTACCTCGAGGATCTCTTCGTCGAGCCCGAGCAGCGCGGGCAGGGGATCGGCCAGGCGCTGCTCGAGCAGCTGGCGCGGACCGCGGCGGCGCGCGACTACGGCCGGTTCGAGTGGAGCGTCCTCGACTGGAACGAAGGCGCGATCCGCTTCTACCAGCGGATGGGCGCGACGGTGATGCCCGACTGGCGGATCTGCCGCATCGCCGGCGAGGCGCTCGACGCGTACCGGGCGCCGGCGTCATGAGGCAGGCGGCGGTCGACCGCTACGCCGAGCTCCACCAAGGCTTTCGCTGGCGCGTTCCGCCCGACTTCAACATCGCCGACGTCTGCTGCACGCGCTGGGCGCGCGCGCGGCCCGACGCGGTCGCGATCCGCTTCGAGGACGAGCGCGGCGAGCGGACCGACTTCACGTACGCGGAGCTCGACCGCGAGGCCGACCGCCTCGCCGCGGCGCTTCGCCGGCGCGGCGTGGCACGCGGCGACCGCGTTGGCCTCGTGCTGCCGCAACGCTTCGAGACGGCGGCCGCGCACATCGCGCTTTATCGCCTCGGTGCGGTCGCGATGCCGCTGTCGATGCTGTTCGGGCCCGACGCGCTCGAGTACCGCATCCGCGACAGCGGCGCGCGGCTGGCAATCGTCGACGAGAGCGGCATCGCCAATGTGCGCGCCGCGAGGCCGCTCTGCCCGGGTCTCGCGACGCTGGTCGCGGTCGGCGCCGCCCGCGGCCAGGGCGACATCGACTGGATCGACCTCGTGCGCGACGAACGCGCGTCGTTCGCTGCCGCGGCGACGAGCGCCGACGATCCTGCGGTGCTGATCTACACCAGCGGCACGACCGGACCGCCGAAGGGCACGCTGATCCCGCATCGGGCGCTGATCGGCAACCTGCCGGGCTTCGTCTGCAGCCAGAACTGGTTCCCGCAGGACGATGCGGTCTTCTGGTCGCCGGCCGACTGGGCGTGGACCGGCGGGCTGATGGACGCGCTGCTGCCGACGCTGTACTTCGGCCGCGAGATCGTCGCCCTGCAGCGGCGCTTTGCGCCCGAGCTCGCATTCGAGGTGATGGCGCGCCATCGCGTGACCCACACCTTCCTCTTTCCGACCGCGCTGAAGGCGATGATGAAGGCGGTGCCGACACCGCGCGATCGCTTCCCGCTTGCGCTGCGCGCGATCATGAGCGCCGGCGAGGCGGTCGGCGACACCGTCTTCGCGTGGTGCCGCGACGCGCTCGGCGTCGTGCCGAACGAGATGTTCGGCCAGACCGAGATCAACTACATCGTCGGCAACTGCGCGGTGCGCTGGCCGGCCCGCGCCGGCAGCATGGGCCGACCGTACCCGGGGCATCGCGTCGCCGTCATCGACGACGACGGCAACGAGTGCCCGCGCGGGACGCCTGGCGACGTCGCGCTGCACCGGCGCGACGTCCATGGCGACCGCGATCCGATCTTCTTCCTCGGCTACTGGAATCGCGACGACGCCACCCGCGCGAAGTTCACCGGCGGTGTCGACGACAGCTGGTGCCGCACCGGCGACACCGCGGTCATGGATGACGATGGCTACCTCTGGTACCAGGGCCGCAGCGACGACGTCTTCAAGGCGGCCGGCTACCGCATCGGCCCGAGCGAGGTCGAGAACTGCCTCGTCAAGCACCCGGCAGTCGCCAACGCCGCCGTCGTGCCCAAGCCCGATGCCGAGCGCGGCGCGCTCGTCAAGGCGTTCGTCGTCGTGGCGCCGGGCCACGTTGCCTCGGCCGCGCTCGCGACCGAGCTGCAGGCGCACGTGCGCGGCAAGTTGGCGCCCTACGAGTACCCGAAGGAGATCGAATTTATCGACGCCTTGCCGATGACGACGACCGGCAAGGTGCAGCGGCGCGTGCTGCGGCTGCGCGAAGAAGAAAAGGCGAAGACGCCGCGGTCGTCGTGACCGGCGGCGCCTTTTCGCTCGGCAAGCGCCCGGCTACTTGACCTGGCCGCGCAACTCGCCGCCCGGATTCGCGGCGGTGTGCAGGTTGACGTACCAGAGGCCTTGCTTGACCTGGTCGACCTGCG
>DASXIP010000188.1:0-17903 GCA_036497875.1 Caldimonas sp. | reverse complement strand
AGGCACCCCCTTGCCGCAGACAGCGCCAGTCGCGCTCACTCCTGAATTCAGCAACAGCGATTCGAAGCGGAAGCAGTGGAACGGCTTCCTGCGAAAGAGCAGCCTTCCCGTCTGCGATCTCGACGAGACGGTCGCCTTGATCGCCACGCTGCTCTGGCCCGCGACACAGGTCGCAGTCGCTGGCACTGCGGCGACTGCGGTCTGGGACACGCGTCGCTTGGCGTGGCGAAAGGCGCCCCCGGCAGTCAGACGCGCCGAAGCGCCGTGACGATTGAGCAGCCACGCACGCTGGCACAACTCCTTCATGCCGCGTCTGCAAATGGTCGTGCACGACATGATCCAGCGGTGATCCGCGAGTTTGGTCGGAAATCAGAGTCGATGCTGCGTCAGCAGGGCCAACGCGCCGAGCACCACGCACGGAAACAGGTAGACGTCGCCCGCGAGCAATGGAAGCGTGTCCTCGGGTGCCGGTGCGACGGTCTGGATGGTCGGCCCCGACGCCTGGCCGTCGATCTCCGCGCCCACGGCGCGCAAGGCTTGCGCGATGCGGTCGAGCGCCCGCACCACGGCCGCGGCGTCGAGCACCGGCGGTGCCTCGCCGTCCAGCATGAAGTCCTCCCATTCAAGCAGGTCGAAAAGGAACTGGCCGCCCTTGTAGTACGGGTGCGGAGCGAGCGCATCCAGCCACACCTGCGCGCGCGTCGGCTGTGCGCGCCGCATCGCGAGGCCGTGACGCGCGAGCGTGCATAGCAGCGTGCGCAGGCCCGCGTCGTGCGCACGGATGGCCTCCATCAGCGCGCGATCGGGCGGGCCGAGCGGATCGTCGTCGCCGGATGCGGGCGGGGTCATCCGCGCAGCGAGAGGCGGGTCGGAGTCATCGCGGCATCACAGCGGCCGGGTCGTCACGTAGTGCGCGATCTGCCGCAGCACCGCCTTTGCCGGATTGTTGTCGATGAAGTCGAGGTCGCGCTCGAAGTGCCGCACGCCCCGGTGCGCGAGGCGATCCGCGAGTGCGATGGCGTACTCGATCGAGCCCGCGGCGTGCATGGCCGCCAGCATCTCCTCGGCATGCGCCTGCGTCTTCTCGGCGCGCGGCATGGCATTGATCGCGGCCATGCGACGGCGAGTCGCGTCTTCGGTCGTTCGGAACAGGTGGATCATCATCACCGTGCGCTTGCCTTCCAGCAGGTCACCCAGCGGCTCCTTGCCATAGAGCTCGGTCTCGCCGACCAGGTTGAGCACGTCGTCCTGGATCTGGAAGGCGATGCCGATGAGGCGGAACGTCTCGTCGAAGCGCGCGAGCACCTCCGGGTCGGTGACGCCCGCGCAGACCGCACCGAGGCGGCACGGCGCGATGCAGGTGTACCAGCCGGTCTTCTTGGTGCTCATACGGAAGTAGTCGGCGTCGCGGCGCGGCACGAAGTAGCGGCGGATCCAGCCGAGCTCGATGGCCTGGCCCTCGACGGTCTCGCGGCACATGTGCATGACCTCGTGGATGAGGCCGAGCGTGCCGGCCAGCCCGCGCGTGGGCAGGTTCGACAGTACGAGGTCGATCGCGAACAGGTTCATCGCGTCGCCGGTGTTAACCGCGAGGCCAATGCCATGCGCCATGTGCAGCGTGGGCTTGCCCCGGCGGTGCGTGGACTCGTCGGCGATGTCGTCGTGGACGAGGAAGCCGTTGTGGAACAGCTCCAGCGCGCCGGCCGTGCGCACCGCGTCTTCCAGGCCGCCGCCGAGCGCCATGCAGCTCGCGATCGTGAGCGTGGGGCGCAGGCCCTTGCCCTCGCGCACGACGTAGTCCTGCATCAGGCCGTACAGCTCGGCGCGCGGAGAGCGCTTCGGGACGAGCGCGAGGATCTCGTCGACGACGCGCGCCTTCATCCGCTTCATCGTCTCCTGCAGATCGTCGTCGAACACGGGCGCGTGCCCGTCCCAAGCGTGCGAAGTGTAGCCATCCCAGAGGCTGCGGGCGCGGTTGAACGTGGCCGTGGTCGGCGAGTGGCGCAATTCGACATCGGGCGGATAGCGGTGGTTCAGGTAGTCGAGCGCGGGCCATTGGACGGGGTCGTCGCGCAGCGGGCGGCGCGCGCCGTTGCCTTTCCCGTTGCCGTTGCGCTGGCCGTTGCCGCCGGCATTCCAGCTGCCGTTGCCGCTCGCATTGCCGTTCGCGCGCCGGCGGCCATCGATCACCACCGCCGCCCAGCGCTCCGGCGAGCGGTCGCGCCACTGGCACCACAGCGCTTGCACGGCACGCAGCCCGCTCGCGCGCTGGGCCAGCAGGCCGAAGCAGCGCCAGGTAGCCAGCACTGCAGGCCGCTCGCCTCGCACGTCGAGGCTGCCGGCGAAGACGGAATCGACGGGCCGCCGCTCCGCGTCGAAGAGCAGCTTGAGCGAACGGTCGTCGAAGTGGACGTCGACGGTGGCATCCGCTCGGGCGCTCCGTTCTTCGCTGCCGGCCTCGCGCTCGTATTCTCCTGCCGCGCGCCGGTCGCCCGTTGCGTTCGTGTCGGCCGCGCTCGCGTTCCCGACGCCCACGTCGCGCGCGGCTGCGCCATTCGCGCGCCGCACCAGCAGCCGGCTGTGCACTGCGCTCAGCCGTGCCGAGCTGCCGTCGCCGAAATGGAGCGCGAGCCGGACCGCCCCCAGTTCGCGTGCCGCTGCGGCCACGATGGCCGGCGCGCGCGCGGCGACCGTGTCGACGGTGGCGACGAGCAGCCCCGCCGCATCCTCGATCGCGTTCGCGCGCGGGGCATCAGTCGCCACCGGCCCCTCCCGCGAATTCGACGATGCCGCGCGTCTCGAGCGCGAACGGCGTGCCGTTCAGCCGCCCGTGCAGCAGGCACGGGCCGACGACTTCGTGCACGCTGAAGGGACGGATGCTGGTTTCGCTCGGGATGACGACGCGCGCCGCGGCCTCGGCCTCGAAGTCGAGCACGAGACGGTCGTCGCCCAGCCGCGCCGCGATCACGAGCCGCTTGGGAATCGGCGCCATCGGCGGCACCCCGAACAGGCGGGAGAGCGCCGGCACTTGGCGCACGGCGTCGCGCTCCAGCGTGCCGCGCGCGGCGTAGCTCACGTCGCGGCGCGGGAAGTGGCGCCGCAGGCGGCCGCGGTGCCACAGCATCACCGAGGCGGTAGTCGCGTCCTCGGGTGCGACGGGACGGATGAGCGTGAACACGGCCGCGTATTCCGGTGGCGCGCCGGCGGCGCCGCCGAGGTCGTTGGCGAAGCCGAAGACCCATTCCCCGAGCTCGGGCCAACCCCATCGGCCGCGCACGCGCTCGTGGTAGCCAACCGCATCGACGTCGCGGCGTACGCGGCCGTTGAGCTGCCAGTCGCCGCGCGCGCGCACGCCCGCCTCGGACTGCCAGCGCAGGTGGTGGTCGCCTGCGAACGGCGCGCATTGGCTGGTGCTAGGCGGCCCGGTGCGCTGCAGGCGCAGACGCACGGCCGGCTCGCCCGCAGTGGAGCACAGGTGCAGGGGCTGTTCCTCGCCGAGCCCATTGGGGAGCCGGAAGGCCGACCACAGGCGCTCGTCGCTCGCCGCGTTGAACTGGCTCGCGACCCACGGCCGGCCGCGCTCGTGCAGCAGCAGGATCGTCGTGAAGCGCGTGACGCCGCCGGCCGCGGCCGGGTCCGTGCTGTCGGGTCCCAGCCAGGCGGCATTGGCGACGAGGCCGAGCTCGCCGTCGCACGACAGGAAGGCGTAGTGCAGCCAGCGACGCTCGAGCGGGGCCGACAGCGCCGCGCGCGGGAACGGGCCGCGCGGTCCCAGCCCGGCGGGCGCGTCCTCGGTCGTCTCGCGGGGCTGAGTGAAGGCCATCGATGCGCCTGATCGTCGAGAGTCGAAGATCCCGCGCGAGCGGCGCGGGCCGCCGATGCGCGAGAGACGTCGCGGCGCCGCGCTCGTGCTGCTCGGCGGTCGGCACGCGATCTTGCCTCGCGAGGTGCCGCTTGTAAAAGTTCCGGTGAAGAACCCGCCGAACTTAGGGCTGCCCCGATACGGATAGGGACTTGTTGAGCGGCCCGCGGATCGTTATGGTTGCGCACGTCTTTCCAACGTCGTTGGAGGTTCGCCGATGCCAGGCTCCAAGGATCGCGGGCCGCCACGGGCACCCTCGCCGGGCCTCGTGATCCGGCATGCGCCGCCAAAGTCGCCGCGCCCGACGACCGGCGAGACCCGACCCGCGCCCGTCGTGCCGGCCGCGCGGCCTTTCGTGACGCTGAAGCTCAAGACGCACCGCGACCTCGTGCGGTACCAGGCCGAGATCGCCGCGCGGCTCGCGGCCGAACCGCGAATGGCCGTGATGATGTCGATCAACCCGGTGCTCGCCCTCGAGGCGCTCGGCGTCACGATGACGCCCGAGATCTCGCACCACGTGCTGCACACGCTGCAGCACCCGGCGGCGGTGCGATCGCGCCGTGACGAGCTCGAGGAGTCGCTGCGCAAGGAGCTCGGCGAGCCGCCGCGGCCGAACGAGCCCGGGTGGAACGCGCACCTGCTGTTCGAGCTGCGCAAGTTGTCCCCGCTCGACACGCAGGGGCACACGCCGACGTATACCGCGCCGCTCGGCCAGGAGGAGAGCAAGCCGCTACAGGCGATGCGGCCGCCCGCAACGCCCATACGGTACCCGTACCCGCGTCGCCTGGCGGCACGCTCGCGCGTGGGCTCGGTGCCATGGAAGGAGTCGCTTCGACGGCTGGACCTTGACGCGCCTGTGCCGAAGCTGCCGCCGGCCAAGGAGACGCCCAAGGAGGTCGCGCTCGAGGACCTGTGGTTCTACAAGGACCTCGACCCCGTGGTGCACGACGCGCTCGAGCTCGGGTATCTGCGCAAGCTCGCGTTCCCGATCCACGGCCCCGACCGCTTCCGCCGCATCCTCGAAGGCCAGGAGGCGAACGCGTTCGTGCTCTGGATCCATCGCATCGGGTTCAAGGCGGAACCGCGGCGATGAGCCTCACCGCGAACTTCGACTTCTGCGTCGAGCTGGGGCTGGCGCCGCTCAAGGCGATCTTCCACCTGGCGCTGAAGAACGAAGCCCTGTTCCCGCACAACGTCGGCCCGTTCCAGCGCAACTATTCGGGCCTGCAGTTCAACATCACCGCCCAGCTGCTCGACGACGACACGAATCCCGCAGACCTCGCGCTCGCCGACGACAAGCACATCCGCTTCTTCATCCCGTTCGTCCTCAACGTCCAGGTCCCCGATGCGCCGGATCCGTCGCTGACGCAGGTCACCCTGCAGGCCACGTGCACCGTGCCGGGGGCGCTGGCAACGTGGCAGGTCGACGGCAACGACCAGCTCGGAGTGGACTTCTCGGCCGTGACGGCGGCCGACGTGACCGTGCCCTCGATCACGGGCCTGCCGCAGCTCGACGCGTCGCGCTTCAAGGCCGCGATCGACACCAAGTACCAGGCGCTGCCCTCGCACACGTTCACGCTCGGCGCCGACGTGCTCGTCATCTACGACGGCAACCTCGACACGACGTTGAGCCCGCCGAACAACGCGACACCGTCGGAGATCCAGGCGGCGATCGAGGACCACGGCGGCACGCAATACCTGAAGGTGACGCTGCCGCTGCACGCGAACGTGCCGCAGGCGCTCGGCTTCAGCGAATACGGCAGTGCGGTCTTCTACCGCGAGATCGTGGAGGGCGACACGAGCGTATCCGTCGTCATGGGCACCGAGCCCGCGGATCCGTCGCTGGCCACCGTCATCACGTTCCAGGGCGGCAGCCCGGCGGAGAGCATCGTCGCCTCGCAGCTGAAGCCGCTGCTGGTCGCGCAGCTCGGAGGGTTCGGCACGATCACCGAGCCCTGGTTCACCGAGGCGTCGGCCAAGACGATCATGGCCGCCGAGATCGCCGCCTACGCGGCCCCGCGCCGCTACCCGATGTACACGCCGCAGTCGGGCGATCCGAACATCACGTTGTCCACGCCGGTGGGCTTCCTGCTGCCGCCGGCGGGAGTTCTGGCTGTCCTCATGAACCGTCGCGACTCGAGCGTCGCCGACTTCGCGCCCGACGATTTCACGGGCGGCAACCAGGTGGCGCTCGCCGTGGGCCGCGCGGAGCTGGACGAGATGACCCAGACTGCGATGAACACGCAGTTCCCCGGCGTGAACAACGGCGGCGCCGAGGTCAACACCAAGGAAGGCAGCGCCACCCTCCACACGCTCACGGTCACGCCGTCGGACGCGGGCACCCACGGCCAGTCCGCTGGCCACCTGTGGACCGAAGGCACGGCCACGGTCCACATCGACTGCTGGCCCGACCCGGACGTGTCGTTCCACGGCGCGGTGCACCTGAACGTGCAAGTGACCGAGACGGATACCGAGTGCACGATGCAGGTGAAGCCGACGGTGAGCGACTTCGACGCGAGCGAGAGCTGCTGCGACGTCTTCATCGACATCCTGATCCCGGTGGTCGGCATCGTGATGTTGATCGTCGTCGAGACCATGATCGACAAGGTCGGCGGCGAGCTGGCCTCCGACTTCGCTGGCAAGGAGGCGCGCGACATCCAGGCGATCCCGCCGTTCGTCGTGGGCGTCGCCGAGCTGCAGGCCTGCCTGGAGGATCTCATCACCAGCAGCCAGGGCCTCGTCTTCCCCGGCAAGCTGCGCATCCGCCGCGACGGACGCAGTTTCGAGGACCTGGCCGATTCGGGCAACCTGCCCCGACCCTGACCCCACTAGTGTCCTGAACACGAGGAGCTGAACATGCCCACGATCCGCGGATTCGTCGAACGCCTCGAGGTCGGCCGCGCCGGCCTGGTGACGGCCTCGGTGTGCCAGGACGACGGCACACGCGCCGACTACTACATCCACGACCTGGACGCCGACCCCGAGCGCTTCAACGAGCGCCTGTCCAAGCTCGGCGTCCTGCGCGACGCGATGACGCGCGCGGAGCCTGTCGAGATCGAGACCGCGGGGGACACGGGCGCGTCTGCCAACGCGGACGGCAGCGGGCCGAACGAGATCATCCGCGTCGTGCGCATCACGCGCGACGTGCTCGCCGCCAACGCGCAAACCCAGGCGATCATGGTCTACGTCGTGGGCGTCGCGCTGCTCGCCGACAACCGCACGGGCCAGCGCGCCGAGTGGGGCGACCGCGCGACCGTCGCGACGATGGCCGACGACGGCACGACTGGGAGCTGGATCCTTGAGCTGCAGATGCCCGAGCGCGCTACCGCCGTCGCGATGCTTGACGCGATCCGCGACGCGCAGGCGGGCGGGCAACCCGTGACGCTGACTGTCGACACCAAATCGCAGCGCATCGTTGGCGTCGACACGGGCAGCAGCGGGCTCGTGCTCGGCGGCGGAGGCGGCGACACGGTCGACGGATTCGTCGAGTCGGCGGCGGTCGCGCCGGGGCTCGCGGGCAACGGGAACCTCGCGTCCGTTCGCATCACCACGGCACCGCCGTTCAGCGGCGCGGGCAACGTGGTCGAGCTCGTGCCCTTCGATCCCGTGCTGCGCAGCTTCCTCGTGGTGCAGGGCTCGCTCGAGTACGAGCTGTTCGTCGACGCGCTGCGCGACAAGCTGCGCGTCCGGGTGATGGGCGGCCCGACCGTCGGCCAGAAGCCACCGCCGCCGGCTCCCGCGCCGCCGCCACCGCCACCGCCACAGCGGATCGCCGCACAACCGGCCGGCGCCGGCAGCGCGACGAGCACGGCCGCGAAGGCGATCGCCGGAACCGGTGACGGCGCATCCGCCGACCAGGCCGCCCAACTCGTCCGCGGCGTGCAGATGCTCGCCCCGCTGTGTTCGGCCAGCCGGCCGGTGTGGATCGAGATCTCGCGCCAGTCGCTCGATGTCGGGCCCGACCGCCGCTGCACCGACGGGCTGCCCACGAGCGACCTTGCGCCGGCGAGCCTGCGCGACCTGCACATCCCTTACACCGCCGAGTGGCTGGGATGCGGGTGTTTCAATCGCGGGGTGTACCGCCTACAGTTCGACCTCACGGTCGAGTTCGAGGTGTGCGTCGACGGCGAGCGCCTGTGCGTGCACGCCTCCGACGACGGCAAGACGAAGTTCGCGCACGCCTGCCTGTGCGGCGAGCACTGCGTGAAGGTCGTGCTGCAGGGCTGGACGTGCGATGCGGTGTTCCGCATGGACGTGTACCGCATCCGATGAGCAGGTGAGGAGACCGCATGGCCGACGAGATCGAGGATGTCACCGTCCACCAGCCGGACGGCCAGTCCTTCCGTGTCCAGCACGAAGGCACGCTCACTGCGCAGCACGAGGGCACGCTTCGCGTGCGGGGCGACTCCCGCGCGGATCCGATGCACCATCGCGTCGGCGCCGAGCTCGGCAGCGCGCCCGACCGGCCGCTCGTCCATATGGTGCTGTGGGACGAGCAGGGAGCCGAGGTCAACGCGCGGCTGACCGTCGCCGGCGATCCCGAGAAGCCGCTGCACGCGCAGGTGCGGGCGCAGCTCCATCACCGGTTCGAGGACGAGCACCGCCAGTTGCATCGCGTCGAGACGGCGCTGTCGCACCCCATCCATCACGCGCTGCAGATGCGTACGCCGCTACAGGTCCGCTTCTGCAACAGCTGGCAGATCGCCTCCGACTACACCATCGAGATCCGCCTTGGGGACAATCGCTTGATCGGCGTTCGGCTCACCGGCGCGACGATCGCGAAGCCGCTGCCGTGCGACGACGTCCAGCCGTGCGATCCGCCGGTCATCACGCACGCCATGCATCCCTGAGGCATGTTCCGTCAACGCCGGAGACGCCCGCGCCCCCATGACCGAACCGCCCCATAAGGACCACCGCGATCCCGCCGGTGAAGCGCAGGCGGGCCCCGACATCGGCCGCAGCCTGGGCGAAGTCGTCGGGGCCGTGCTCGATGTCGGCGTGTCGTTGAGCCGCGTCCTCGCGCAGGCGACCGCCGTGAACGGCACGGTCGAGCCTTTGCCGCCGGCCACGCCGCCGCTGCAGGCCATCGTGCGTTACGGCGTCACGGCGATGGGCAATGTCGTCTCGGCAATCGCGACGGGCGGGCAGGTGCTGCGCAAGGCCGCCGGCGCGACGGCGGCCGCGGCGGAGGCGGCGGCGCAGGTCGTCGCATCGCCGCTCGCGACGGTCGGCGCAGCAGCAGCCGCCGGCGCGCGCGGCGGCCCGAGGGTCCATGCGGGCGCAACGCTGCGGGTGCCGCTCTCCGTCGAGAACACGGGCGAGCGGCCGATGCAGGGCCTGGAGCCGCGCGTGCGGGCGCTGGGCCACGCCGGGCGCGACGGTGCCGATGCGAGCGGCGTGATCCCGGTCGGCGGGGTTCGTTTCGCACCCGAGCGCTTCGATGTCGCGCCGCGAGACTTCGAGAAGCTGACCGTGTTCATTGCAGTGCCCGACGACACGCCGGCCGGCAAGTACGAGCTCGTGCTGGCGCTCGGGGCCGAGGAGCCGGACCTGAAGATCGGCTTCGACGTGGCGGAGTCGGCGGCCTGAGCCGCCGGGCGCTTGCGCGGCGCGATACGAAGGACCCGTCGAACCGCGCGCGATCCGGCGTGCCAGGTGAATCGCTCGCGAACCGAAGGCTCAGGCGGCGCCCTTCAGCGTCGGCCGCTGGTCGTCGAGAAAGCCCTCGACGGCGCGGACGCTGAAGACGTAGCCCGTCGCGACGAAGTCCATGCCGAGATCGACCGCGCGGTGGGCGTCGTGGCGCAGCCGCCCCAGCAGCAGATGCTCGCGCGCCTCCTTCAGCGCCGCGGGCGACGTCACCGAGTCGCGCATCTGCTCGGCGACGGTGAGCGCCATCGCGAGCTCACGCTCGGCGACGCCCGCGACATCCTCGGCCAGGTGGCGCGAGCGGCGCGCCAGGTCGCGCACGGCACGGATCACATCCTCGATGCCGGTGCGGTCCGCCGCATCGGCATGGGTCAGCAGGTTCTCGGTCATCGCGGCGTCCCGTTTCAGGTGGAGAGGGAGGGTCGAGCTTCCGGCGCGGCGCGCGCGGCGCGCAGGTCGAGCAGCGGCGTCGGCAGCTTGAAGACGAGGTGCTCGGGTTGTCCCAGCTGACGAACCTGCACCCCGGGCACGAGGACGCGCAGGCGGTCGATTGCGCCGGCCACGAGATACTCAGGCGCCGAGGCACTCGACGTCAAGCCGACGTCCGCGTGCCCCTCGAGCCAGGCCGGCTGCAACTCGGCGGCGGACTCGACGAGCCGCGCCTCGGCGCCCGCCTCGCGCGCGACCTCGACCATGCGCAGCGAATTCGAGCTGTGCGGCGCGCCGAGCACGAGCACCAGCGAGCAGCGCTGGCAGAGGTTTCGCACGGCGTCCTGGCGGTTCTGAGTCGCGTAGCAGATGTCGCCGTGATGCGGTCCGACCAGCGCCGGGAAGCGCTGCCGCAGCACGGAGACGACGCGGTTGGCGCTCTCTACTTCGAGCGTGGTCTGCGTAACGTAGGCCACCGCGGTCGGATCGCGCACCTGCACTTCGCGCGCCTCGGCCTCGTCCTCGATGACCTGGATGCCTCCGCCGTCCGGGTTGTCGTACCAGCCCGTCGTGCCAACGACCTCGACGTGGCCGCGATGCCCGATCACGAGCACCGAGCGTCTGGCCTGCGCGTGCGCGAGCACTTCGAGATGCACCTTGCTGACGAGTGGGCACGTGGCGTCGAACAGGCGCAGCCCGGCCACGCGCGCGTCGCGGAACACGCCAGGGTCCGCGCCGTGCGCGCTGACCACCGCGAGGCTGCCAGCCGGAATCTCGTCGGTGCGCTCGACGAAGATGGCTCCGCGCGCCTTGAGCGAGTCCACCACCGCGCGGTTGTGCACGATCTCATGGCGGATGTAGACCGGCTCGTCAACCAAGTCGATGAGCTCTTCGACGATCTTCACCGCGCGTTCGACACCCGCGCAGAAGCCGCGCGGGTTGGCCAGCCATACGTCCATGGCGCCTCCACGGGATGCAGCCGCCGAAGCACGTCGTGGCGGCCGCTGAGCTGCGAGAAGTATGGGCGCCCCGGGGGCCAGTGGCAAGGCTGGTCGGATGTCCAACGTGGGGGTCTCTGGGCGCAGCTGGCGCGACCCGCAGGTTCCGTATCGTCAGACAACACCTCCACGCGGAAGCCGGTGCGGTGCCGCTCTTCGACTGTTCATAGGGCCCATCAGTCTCCGACTCAAGGGTTCCCCTGATGCCGGGGCTCATCGTCGATGGCCACGCTGGCGCGGCGCAGCTTGCAACATGAGGGCAGCCTGATGAGCCACGATCGGGCTCTCGCCGGAACCGCCGCCATGCAACTGCACGCCCTGCCTTTCGCGCTGCTGCTGCTCGGTGTTCCGCGTTCAGGAAGCGCCCTTTGTAGCCGCACCGCATGTCAGCCCGAAGCGATTCGATCCTCGCAAGCCTGAAGGCGGTCGATGCCGAACGAAGGCATCGATCGGAGGCTGCCGATCTCGACGCTAAGGTGGCAGCCCTGAAGACCTTCCAGCAGCGCCGCTTCTCCCGCACCTACGCCGATCTGCTGCTGACGGATCGCTACGGGCCGGCGGTGCGGTTCTTCCTCGAGGAGCTGTACGGGCCGAACGACTTCACCCGTCGCGATGCCCAGTTCGCCAGGGTGGTGTCGGGGCTCGTCAGGCTGTTTCCGCAGGAAGTGGTCGACACGGTGGCGAGTGTCGCCGAGCTCCACGCCCTATCCGAGGAGCTTGACACGGCGATGGCGACCCGCCTGGCGCATCCGGACATCGTCGCCGCTGACTATGTTCGTGCCTGGCAGGAGGTCGGCCGAGCCGCCGACAGACAGCGCCAGGTCAGCCTCACCCTCGACGTCGCTAATCGCCTCGACCGTTTCACGCGCATCCCCATGCTGCGCAAGTCGCTGCATCTGATGCGTGCGCCCGCCCGGGCAGTGAGAGTCGCGGAGCTCCAGCGATTTCTCGAAATGGGCTTCGACACGTTTCGCGCGATGAACGGCGCGCTCGAATTCGTAGCGATCGTGCGAGCGCGGGAACAGGCGTTCGCGGATGTCCTCTTCGCCACCGATGCGGCGGACCTGGGCCGCGGCAGCCCGGCCGCAGGCGCGCTGGCGGCGCTGTCCTAGCCTCTTCTGCGGGCAGCCCTGGGCGAAGGTTTGCAGTTCGCTCGGTCGCCGCGTCCAGTCACACGAGGGCGGCGGCCATCCGCCCGGGGGACGACGGCCTCGCGCTCACGGCTGTGGTCTTGCGGGTCCAAGGCCGGAGCCCGGCTGGCTCCAGGAGTTGCGCGTGCGGCTCGTGTCGACGAACGCGACGAAGCCGCGCAAGCAATCGCGCAGCGACTCCCCGAGCCTGGCATCGAACCAACGCACCGCCGGCGTCGAGCGCACTCGGAGCGCGCGAGACTAGCAGGCGACCACCTGTTTGGTCGGCGCGTCGGGCGCGACACTGCATGCTGCCGGTGTTCGGCATCCATCCTCGAGAAGCTGAACTTGGCGGCGATGGCGTCCGACCGCGTCTGGACCTCGTGCGCGATGGTGCTGCCGTGGCGTGGCAAGGGCGCTGCCGGCGCGCTCATTCGCCCGATCGCAATCGGACTGCCAGGCCAGCGCTGATCGCCGCGCGTCAGCGCGCGATCAGGGGCGGAGGTCCATCGTTTCCGGGTGGCGCTCCATGTACGAGCGCGTGTACGAGCACTCGGCGTCGACCTTGAGGCCTTGCTGACGCGCGTGCTCGAGCGCCGCGCGCACGAGCGCGCCGGCGACGCCGCGGCCCGCGAGGGCAGGATCGACCTCGGTATGGACGATCGTCATCAGCCCCGGGCCGAGCCGGTACTCGAGGCGGCCGGGCGCGCCGTCGACCGTGGTTTCGAAACGCCTGCGCTCGGGAAGATGCTCGATGGTCGGCTCCATCGCGCCAGTGTGCGGCAAGGCGCGGCGGCGTATGCGTGTCAGGGCGTCGGCAGCTTGGACGCCTTGCCGATGCCGACGGCCCGGCGCAGCGCCCGGCGGACAAAGTTGGCAACGCCGTTGCAACGAGGCCGACTTCGCGGCCCTGTAGCGGTGATATGTCGCGCGAATCCGAACTGACGCGGCAATTCCCTCCTTTTCGGCACATCGGGTTTTCCCCGAGCCGCGACACTCGCCCCGCTCCCGGAACCCGCCAGGAGCAGGCAGTGGATGGAGGTCGCCTAGGCCAGAAGCTGGCGCGAAGTCACTTGCTGCTTCTCCTCATATTCCCATCGCAGGGAGAGCCGAGTGAACCGGACCACGATCCTCCGCCACGCGCGACGCGCACTACTCTGGGCAGGTCTCGTCGCCTGCCCGATCCCCGCCGCGCTCGCCGCGACGACGACCACGACGTTCCAGGTCACCGCGAATGTCGCGGCGCAATGCACCGTCAGCGCCCTCGATCTCGGCTTCGGCGCCGTCGACCCGCTCGGCGGCAACGTCGATCAGACGACGTCGGTCTCCGTGCGTTGCACCAAGAACACCACCTACACGGTGGGTCTGAATGCCGGAACGACGGCCGGCGCGACGCTGGCGCAGCGGCTGATGGCCAACGGCCTGGACACGATGAACTACAACCTCTACACCGACGCCGCGCGCACGACGATCTGGGGCAACTCAGCCGCCGCGCCGACCTGGGTGTCGGGGACCGGCGCGGGCATGGGAACGCCGCAGACGCTGACGGTCTACGGCCGCGTACCGAGCGGCCAGACGAGCCTCGCGGCCGGGAACTATTCGGAGCCGACGATCACCGTCACGGTGACGTACTGAGCCGTCGCGCGGCCCGGACTCGTGCAGTCGCAACGCATGAAGCCGGGGGCAACGCTGCAGCGCGCCATGCTGGCGTTCGCCGCGCTCGTCGTTGGCGCGTCGGCAGCGAACGCCGGCTCTCTCGCGGTGAGCCCGATCCGGATCGAGCTCGGCCCGGGCCAGCGCAGCGTGACGGTGACGGTGCGAAACGACGGCGACCAGACGACGTTGGTGCAGACCCAGCTCGTCTCCTGGTCGCAGGCCGATGGCGAAGAGCGCCTCGAACTGACCAGCGAGCTGCTCGCGTCGCCGCCGATCTTTTCGATCGCTCCGGCCACCACACAGATCGTCCGAATCGCACTGCGGCGGCCCGCCGACGCCGACCGCGAGCGTGCATACCGGCTGCTCGTCACTGAAGTCCCCGGGCCGCCGCAGCCGGGCTTCACCGGGGCGCAGCTCTCGCTCAAGCTCAGCCTGCCGGTCTTCGTCGACGCCGCCGGCGCGAAGACGGCGCCGCAGGTCGCGTGGAGCGCGACGCGCGATGCTGCGGGCGCGCTGGTGCTGAGCGCGTTCAACTCGGGCAGCAAGCATGTCCAGGTACGCGCGGTCGATGTCTTCGGCGAAGAGACCGAGGTCGACGGTCGCTTCGCCGGCCTCTGGTACATCCTGGCCGGCCAGCGGCGGTCGGTGACGATCGCGCCGGCGCCGGGACGGACGATCGGTGCCGCCGGCCGCATCCGGATCCGCGCCGACACCGACGCCGGCGCACTGGCCACCGATGTGGCACTGGACGCACGCTAGCCGGCGGGCGTTCTCGAGCGTCGCGCTGTTGCTCGTCGTCGGGTCCGTACGCGCCGGTGATCCCGCCGTTGCCGCCCCCGATGCGAACATGCTGCCGCCGGGATTCACGCTTGCCGTGCTCGCGGTGACGATCAACCGCGAAGCGCAGCGCGAGGCGGTCGTCGCCCTGCGCGACCGCGCTGGAAGCGTGTGGATCGGCCCCGCCGACCTCGCACGCTGGCGTCTGCGCGTGCCTTCCGCGGTGCCGATGGTCCACCAAGGCGAGCGCTATTTCCCCCTCGCCGCGGTCTCCGGACTCACGGCGAACGTCAACGAGCGCGACCAGACGCTCGTCATCGACGCGCCTGCCGCGCTCTTCGCCGTGACGCGGATTGATGCCGATCCCGGCGCCGGCCCGATCGCCGAACGCAGCGCGACTGGCGGCTTCCTCAACTACAGCGTGCTCGCGCTGCGCAACGAGGGTCGGACGTCGAGCTCCGGCGCATTCGAGGCGGGTGCGTTTGGTCGCTGGGGCGTCGTCGCCAGCAGCGCGACCGCGTGGACCGGCGACGGAACGACGCGCGTGACGCGTCTCGAATCGTCGTGGACTTACGCGATGCCGGAGCGTCTCGCGACGGCCCGCGTCGGCGATGCGATCAGCCGCGGCGGCAGCTGGGGCAACGCGATCCGCTACGGCGGCGTGCAGCTCGCGACCGACTTCGCGACCCAGCCGGCGCTCGTCGTCACGCCGCTGCAGGCGGCCTCCGGTCAAGTCGCGGTGCCATCGACGGTCGACGTGTTCGTCAACAACGCGCTCGTCTCGCAGCAGGCGGTGCGGCCCGGGCCGTTCTCGATCTCCAACATTCCGCCGGTGACCGGCAGCGGCGACGTTTCGCTCGTCATCCGCGACGAGCTCGGCCGCGAGCAAATCATCACGCGCCCGTTCTACGCCAGCGCGGCGCTGCTTCGACCAGGACTGGTCGACTTCTCGGTCGATTCCGGATTCGAGCGCCGCAATTTCGCCGTCGCCAGCAACGACTACGGGCCGTGGTTCGGATCGGCGACGGTGCGGCGCGGCTTCGATGCGGCGACGACCGGCGAGGTGCGCGTCGAAGCTCAGGCCGCGCTCGCCAACGTCGGCGCAGCCGCGGACGTGCTGATCGGCGACTTCGGCGTGCTGAGCACGTCACTTGCCGGCGGTCACAACCGGCTCGGCAACGGCACGCGCGTCGCCGCCGGGTTCGAGCGCCAGTCGTTCGGGCTCTCGTTCAACGTGCGCGGGACCTGGGCGTCGCCAAGCTTTCGCCTGCTCGGCGACTTCGAGTCGTCGCTCACCGTCGATCGCGAGCTGCTCGCATCCGCCGGCTATGGCTTCGCGCGCTTCGGCACGCTCTCGCTCGCCTACGTCGAGCGCAGCTTTCGCGAGCAGCATGCGGTGACGATCGCTTCGCTCGGCTATTCGTTCGGGCTCGAGCGCTGGGGCTACGTGGGAGCGTCGATGGCGCGCGTCCATGCGGACGGCGGCTCGACCCAGGTCAACGTGCTGTGGACACTGCCCTTCGGCGAATCGACGAGCGTGTCCGCCGGCGCCGACCGCGTCCGCGGCCCGGCCGGCACAGCGCACGACGAACGGTCGCTCTCGCTGCAACGCGACCTTCCTGCCGGCGAAGGATTCGGCTGGCGCGTGCGCGGCACCGACCAGGACACGCGCCAGGCCGAGCTCGCCTACCAGAACCGCTACGGCACGGTTTCGGTCGCGGCCGAGCAGGTGCAAGGCAGGAGCGCCGAGCGAGTCACGGTCAGCGGCGGCATCGGCGCGATCGGCGACAACGTCTTCCTCAGCCGGGCGGTCGACGACAGCTTCGGCATCGTTCGCCTCCCCGGCTACCCCGACGTTCGCGTCTATGCCGAGAACCAGGAGATTGGGCGCACCGACGCCTCCGGAGTCCTGATCGTGCCGCGCCTGCTGCCGTACCAGCGCAACTCGCTCCGCATCGAGCAGGGCGACCTGCCGTTCGATGCCGAGTTCGACATGCTGGCACAGGACGCGGTGCCGTTCGCGCGCAGTGGCGTCGTCATCGACTTCGCGGTGCGGCCGGCGCGCGGCGCGTTGCTCAGGATCGTGCAGGAGGACGGCGAGCCGGTGCCGGCAGGAGCGCGCGTGCAGCTCGACGGGCAGGAACGGAGCTTCTTCGTCGCCCTCGATGGCGAGACCTACGTCGCCGGATTGTCGGCGAAGAACCGCGCCGCCGTGGCGTGGCGCGATCGTGCCTGCACGCTCGAGTTCGACGGCCCGGCCGGCAACGATCCGCAGCCGCGTCTCGGGACGGTCGTCTGTCGGAGGCTCCATTGATGCAGCACACGGGGCACCTTGCGAGCGCACCGCGGACACGCAGCCGCCAACGCTGCGTCGCCGGCGCGATCGTCGCGGGCGCGTTGCTCGCCGCAGCAGAGAGCCGCGCCGACAGCTGCAGCGTCAGCGCTGCGACGCATGCCTTCGGCGCGTACGACACGATCAACGCGAAGCCGGGAACGTCGGCGATCACGGTGACCTGCACGCACACCAATAGCCCAGCGGTACGCTTCAACTATTCGATCGCGCTGTCGATCGGACCAGGAAGCTATGCCGGCCGACAGATGGTCGGCACGGGCGACACGCTGGTCTACAACCTCTACACCAGCGTCGCCCACACGACCGTCTGGGGCGACGGCACGTCGGGATCCGCGGTCGTCGCGGGCTCCTTCAACGTCCCTGGCGGCGCCGGCCGCAGCGGCTCCGACGTGCAGACCGTCTTCGGGCTGATCGGTGCGCCACAGAACGTCCTCCCCGGCAGCTACGCGACCGCGTCGCCGATCACGGTGACCGTCACCTACTGACGCCCGCGCATCGCGGCGGACTCCGCAAGCGGTCGGCGCCGCCGTCGCGTAGGACAAGGCGCTGGCGCTGCGGCAGGCAACGCCAAGCGTCGAAGAAGGGACCTCCTAGCGGGAAGACGATGAGGCACGATCGGGCTTTCGCCATCCGCCATGCACCTGTACGCCCTGCCCATCGCGCTGGTTCTTCTCGGCGCCGCCGCGTGCGATGCGCAGGAGATCCAGGTGCGCGTCGAGCGTCACGGTGAAGCGGTCGTCGTCGACGTCGACGCCCAGATGCCCGGCGCCTTGCACGACGCCTGGGCCGTGTTTACGGACTACGAGAACATGGCCAGCTTCATCACCAATCTGACCGCGAGCAAGGTGCTGGCGAAGAAGGGCGACACGCTCGAGGTCATGCAGGCGGGCCGGACCAAGGTCGGCTTCCTGTCGTTCGGCTTCGAGGCCGTGCGCGCCGTCGAGCTGGTGCCGATGAAAGAGATCCGATCGAGCCTCGTCAGCGGCGACTTCAAGGCCTATATGTCGACGACGTCGCTCACGCCGACGACCGGCGGCACCCACGTTCGC
>DASXIP010000187.1:0-4719 GCA_036497875.1 Caldimonas sp. | reverse complement strand
ATCTCAATGCGGCGCTGAAGAAGACGGGGCTCTGGTTCCCGGTCGACGTCTCGACCAGCGCGCAGGCGACGATCGGCGGCATGGCGGGCAACAACTCGTGCGGCGCGCGCTCGATCGCCTACGGCAACATGGTGCATAACGTGCTCGGCATCGGCGCCCGCCTGGCGGACGGCAGCGAGGCCGAGTTCGGCCCGGTGGCAGCGGCGCTCGGCCGCGCGGCCGAGGTCGCCGCGTTCGTGCGCGAGCTCGCCGGGCGCCATCGGGCCGAGATCGAGGCGCACTGGCCGAAGCAGCTGCGCCGCGTCGCCGGCTACAGCCTCGATATCTTCCACCCACAGAGCGAGCGGCCCTACACCGACGACGGCAGCGTCAACCTGGCCCATCTGCTCGTCGGTGCCGAGGGAACGCTCGCGTGGTCGCGGACGCTGACGTTGAAGCTCGCGCCGCTGCCCGCGGCGAAGGTGCTCGGGGTCGTCAATTTTCCGACCTTTCGCGCCGCGATGGCGGCAGCACAGCACATCGTCCCGCTCGGGCCGACCGCGGTCGAGTTGGTCGATCGGACGATGATCGACCTCGCAATCGCCAATCCGGAATTCGCGGCGACGATGCGCACCGCCCTCATCGGCGAGCCGGCGGCGATCCTGCTGGTCGAGTTCGCCGCTGCCGATGCGACCAAGGCGTCTCTCGTCGAGCGGCTCGCCCGCCTGGTCGAGCTGATGGGCGAGCTTGGCCTCGTGGGGAGCGTCGTCGAGATGACCGACGACGGCGCGCAGAAGCGCCTCTGGGAAGTGCGCAAGGCCGGCCTCAACATCATGATGAGCCTGAAGGGCGACGGCAAGCCTGTCAGCTTCATCGAGGACTGCGCGGTGCCGCTCGCGCATCTCGCCGACTACACCGACGCGCTCACCGAAGTGTTCGCGCGCCATGGCACGCGCGGCACGTGGTACGCGCATGCCTCGGTCGGCACCCTGCACGTGCGGCCGATCCTCGACATGCGCCGCGACGGCGCGGCCAAGATGCGCGCGATCGCCGAGGAGGCTTCGGCGCTAGTGCGCAAGTACAAGGGCGCGTTCAGCGGCGAGCACGGCGATGGTCTTTGCCGCGGTGAGTGGATCGCGTGGCAGTTCGGGCCGGCGCTCACCAAGGCGTTTCGGGCGATCAAGGACGAGCTCGATCCCGAGGGGCTGTTCAACCCCGGCAAGATCGTCGATCCGCCGAAGATGGACGACGGCGCGTTGTTCCGCTACCCACCGGCCGGTGCGCCGGCGCCGTACCGCACGATCGCGCTCGTGCCGGCGCTCGACTGGTCGGCGTGGGACGTCCAGAACGATCCGCGCAACGAGCAGGTCGGCGCGCCGGGCAGCGGCGGCGACACGACCGGCGGCTTCGCGAAGGCCGCCGAGATGTGCAACAACAACGGCCACTGTCGCAAGTTCGATGCCGGCACGATGTGCCCGAGCTTTCGCGTCACGCGCGACGAGGAGCATGGCACGCGAGGCCGCGCCAACACCTTGCGTCTCGCGCTTTCCGGCCAACTCGGCGACGTCGATGCGGCCGACAAGGCGATGCTCGAAGCGCTCGACCTCTGCGTCAGCTGCAAGGGCTGCAAGCGCGAATGCCCGACCGGCGTCGACATGGCGAGGATGAAGATCGAGTTCCTCGCCCAGTACGCGAAGCGCCATCACCGCTCGCTGAAGGACCGGCTCGTCGCGTCGCTGCCCGACTACGCGCATGCGCTGAGCCGCCTGGCGCCGCTCGCCAACCTGCGCGAGCAGATCCCCGGTGCGGCGGCGCTCGGCGAGCGGCTGCTCGGCTTCGCCAGCGAGCGGAAGCTCCCGCGCTGGCGGCGCGACACCTTCTGGCGCGCCCGCGACCAGCGCGACTTCGCGAGCGCCGACACGACGATCGCCACCGCGCGCGCGACCGGCAACGCCGCGGTCCTCTTCGTCGACACCTTCAACGGCATCTTCGAGAGCGAGAACGCACTCGCCGCGGTGCGCGTGCTGAAGGCCGCTGGCTACGCCGTCCACACGGTCGAGAAGCGGGGCGGCCACCACTGCTGCGGCCGGACCTCGCTCACCAGCGGTCGCGTCGACGAGGCGCGCGAGCGCGCCAGCGCGCTGCTCGATGCGCTGCTGCCGCTCGCCGAGGCAGGCGTCGCGATCGTCGGCCTCGAGCCGTCGTGCCTGCTGACGCTGCGCGACGAGGCGCTGGCGATGCGCCTCGGTGCGAAGGCCGAGGTCGTCGCGCGGCAGGCGCTGTTGTTCGAGGAATTCGTCGCCCGCGAAGCAGCGGCCGGCCGCTTCGCGATCGACTTCGCGACCGCCGACGCCCAGATCCTCGTCCACGCGCACTGCCACCAGAAGGCGTTCGCCGCCGTCGCACCGATCCTCGACGTGCTGCGCCTCGTTCCCGGCGCCCAGCCGACGCTCGTCGAGACGTCGTGCTGCGGCATGGCCGGCAGCTTCGGCTACGAGAAACGGCACCAGGAGGTCTCGCGCCGGATGGCCGAGGCGAGCCTGCTGCCGGCGATCCGCGCCGTGCCCGACGCGATCGTCGTCGCCGACGGCACGAGTTGCCGCCAGCAGATCGCGCACGGCGCGGCGCGCGAGGCGCTGCACGCCGCCCGCGTCCTCGAGCGGTTCTTGCCGGAACGCGCACGATGACGTGGTCGATCGTCGCCCGCGACGCCGATGGCAGCTTCGGCGTCGCCATCGCGAGCCGCTTCTTCGCCGTCGGCGCGCTCTGCGTCCACACCCGGCGCGGGCGCGGTGCGCTCTCGACGCAGGCGCTGATGAATCCGCTCTACGGCCCGTCGGGGATCGAGCTGCTCGCCGCCGGCGTCGTGCCGGCCGAGGTGGTGCAGCGACTGACCGATGCCGACGAGGGCCGTGCGCAGCGCCAGCTGCACGTGATCGGCGCGCGCGGCGCGGCCGCGGCGTACACCGGCGAGCAATGCGTCGACTGGTGCGGCCATGCCGTGCGCGACGGCTTCAGCGTCGCCGGCAACATGCTCGCCGGGCCGCAGGTACTCGAGGCGACGGTCGCCGCGTTCGTCAACGGCGCCGGGCGCCCGCTCGGCGAGCGCCTGATCGCGGCAATGGCCGCGGGCGAAGCCGCCGGTGGCGACAAGCGTGGCAAGCAGGCCGCGGCGCTCCGCCTCCACGGCGACGACGACTATCCGCGGCTCGACCTCCGCGTCGACGATCACGCCGAGCCGATCGACGAGCTGCGCCGCCTCTACGCCAAGAGCCTCGAGCGATTCCAGCCGTTCGTCGCCTGCCTCGCCAGCCGCCGCGACCCGGTCGGGTTGCTCCAGCGCGATGCGATCGAAGCCCGAATCGAAGCATTCCTGCGGGCGCGCGCGAGCACGCCGACCGTCCCGCCCACTGCTGTCCCGGAGGTTCCCCGACCATGATGATCCGAAAGCTCGTTCGCCGCTCGCTGGTTCTCGTCGCGCTGGCGCTCGCTGCCGCCGCTTCGGCACCGGCGCAGTCGCTGCGCATCGGCCTCGCCGAGGACCCCGACGTTCTCGACCCGACGCTCGCGCGCACCTTCGTCGGCCGCATCGTCTTCGCCGCGCTCTGCGACAAGCTGTTCGACATCGACGAGAAGCTCAACATCGTTCCGCAACTCGCGACCGGCTACGAGTGGTCGGCCGACAGCAAGACGCTGACGATCAAGCTGCGCACCGACGTCACCTTCCACGACGGCGAGAAGTTCGACGCCGCCGCCGTCAAGTTCAACATCGAGCGCCACAAGACGATGGCCGGATCGAACCGCAGCGGCGAGCTGCGGCCGGTGACGAGCGCCGAGGTCGTCGACCCGGCGACGGTGCGGCTGCATCTCTCGGCGCCGTTCTCGCCGGTGCTCGCGGCGCTCGCCGACCGCGCCGGCATGATGGTCTCGCCGAAGGCGGCGCAGGCTGCCGGCGCCAATTTCGGCGCCCATCCGGTCTGTGCCGGGCCGTTCAAGTTCGTCGAGCGCGTCGCGCAGGATCGCATCTCGCTCGAGCGTTACCCGAACTACTGGAACAAGGCCGACGTCCACGTCGACAAGGTCGTCTACACGCCGATCGTCGACTCGACCGTGCGCCTCGCCAACCTCCGCTCGGGCCAGTTCGACATCATCGAGCGGGTCGCGCCGTCGGACATCGAGGGACTGAAGAAGGACAAGAACCTGAAGGTCGCGCGCATCACCGAGATCGGCTACCAAGGCATCACGATCAACGTCGGCAAGAGCGAGCAGGCGCAGAAGAATCCGCTCGGCAAAGACGCGAAGGTGCGCGAAGCGTTCGAGCTCGCGCTCGACCGCCCGGGGATCGTCCAGGTCGTGATGGACAACGAGGCGACCGTCGGCAACCAGTGGGTCGCGCCGAACAACGCCTTCTACGCGAAGAACGTGCCGATCCCCAAGCGCGACATCGCGCGCGCGAAAGCGCTGCTGAAGGAGGCCGGCGTGCCGAACCCGAGCTTCACGCTCGTCACGCCGACGACCTCCGATGCCCAGCGCCTCGCGCTTGTCGTCCAGGCGATGACGCGCGAGGCGGGCTTCAACGTCAAGATCCAGTCGACCGAATTCGCGACCTCACTCAACATGGCCGACAAGGGCGACTTCGAGGCCTATGTCCTTGCCTGGAGCGGCCGCGCCGACCCAGACGGCAACCTCTACAGCTTCGACGCCTGCAAGCAGCCGCTCAACTACGCCGGCTACTGCGTC
>DASXIP010000186.1:0-5979 GCA_036497875.1 Caldimonas sp. | reverse complement strand
GGGCGCGTCGGCCGAGAGGGCGCGCGTTTGCCGCACTCGCTCACCATTCGATCGCTTGTGTCTGTCGACGGACCTTTCGCGCCAGCCAGACCGAGCGCGACGGCCGAGGCGCATACGCGTGCGAACCGGGAATGCTCAGTTCCACCTCGGTTCCGGCATCGAGACGGCTCCAGACGGCGAGCTTTCCGCCAAGGCGCACCGCGTGCTCGCTCATGCCCCGCAATCCGAAGTGCCTGCCGCGGCCGAGACGCAAGAGCTCCGGGTCGATGCCCTTGCCGTCGTCGCGAACGCGCAGGCGAAGCTGCCGCCGGTGATGGCAAAGCTCGACCTCGATCTGCTTCGCGTCGGCATGGTGGAACGCGTTGCGAAGCGCCTCGCCGGCGATGCCGAAGACCGCATCGCGCACGACCGGATGCAGCGCCTGGGATGCGCCTCGCACGTGCACCACCAGGACTGGAAGACGCCCCTCGGGGTGCTCGCTCGCGAGCTCCTGGCCGAGCGCGCAGATGGCTCCTGCGAGATCGTGTTGCTCGGCCATCATTCGCTAAGCCTTCGCTATCGGGCTGCGGCGCGTCGCCAGGGCTGCGCGCACGCAATCGATCAGGTCGTCCGGTGCGAACGGCTTTGCCAGGCAACACGCCATGCCGGCTGCGCGCGCCCGCGACAGCGTCGACGGTTCGGGCCACGCGGTGACGAGCACGCTGGGAATCTCGTCGCCGGACGCGACTAGCGCCTGGTGCAGATCGAGCCCGCTCATGCCGGGCATGCGCATGTCGGCGACCAGGCAGGCGGCGCTCGCCCGACACTCGGAGGCGAGGAAGCTTTCGGCGTCCTCGAACGTGGCCGTCGAGAAACCCGCCGCCTTCAGGAGGTCCCGGGTCGCGTTGCGAAGCGACGTGTCGTCGTCCACGACCGCAACGAGCGGGCTTTCGGCCATGACGTCTCCAGAATTCGAGACGTCAGCCTAACCCTCGCGCCGGCGCGCGCCTATCGCACCCAAGCGTGCCGCGCCTACACCTTGGTATAGCCGGCAGAGGGCGCCCGGGTGTGTCGAGCCCGGCGCACCGGGCGCAGGAGACAGGTTGCGTGCCGTGCGTGTGCGTCGGCCGTCCAGGACGTGCGCCGAGCGGCGCCGCTATCCGACTCGCCTCGTCGCTGCCGGCGTCCGCCCGTCGGCGAAGCCGCCGTCGAGGATGATGTTCGTGGTCTCGCGGAAGTGCGCCTCGATCAGCCGGCACAGGCGATCGGCGTCGCGCGCGATCGCCGCTTCCATCATCTCCCGGTGCTCCTTGCCGACGTCGCGCTTGCGCTTCCTCGCGCCTCGTTCCGACAGGTTGCGGTAGCGCTCGGTCTGGTCGTAGAGCAGCCGGCACAGGCGCAGCGTCCAAGGCGATCCGCAGCCCAGCAGCAGCGCGTCGTGGAACTGGCGGTGCGCCGTCTTCCAGGCGGCGAGCGTTTCGGCCGTCACGTGCCGGACATCGATCCGCGACAGACGATGGAAGCTGCTGAGGAGGCGCGACTCCCACTCGACGTCGCCACGCGCGATCGCCATCCGCAACGCCATCTGCTCGATCTGAATGCGCGTCTGCGTCAGATCGAGCAACTCCTCTCGCGACACGGAGGCCACGGTGAAGCCGCGCTGGTCTTCGGCGTCGACGAGCCCGTCGGTCGTGAGCCGTGACAAGGCTTCCCGGATCGCCGTGGCGCCAATCTGGTAGCGCTCGGTCAGCGCCTGGATGCGCAGCCGTTCCGAAGGCGCGAGCCGCCCCGAGAGGATGTCTTCACGAAGTCGCTCGAAGGCGAGCGAGGTCAGGCTTCGGCTGCTCGAAGGTGTCACAGTGGCGATGTCCATGAGGCACGAGGATGCAATGAGTGATCGATGACAGTACACATTGTGCGCGGTACGAGGCTTAATGGACAATCCTATTGAAAATCGATAAAATATGTGATAATCTACGAACAACCTGATCCAACCGACTGCCGGCACGGCCCGCGGCTCGGACGAATCGAGCTTCACCACTCACCGGGAGAGCCTGATGAGCCCCATCCAGGACATCGCCTTCGTTCGCTACACGGTTCCCGATCTGGACCGTGAGCAATCCTTCCTCGCCGATTTCGGTCTGCACACCGCGGCGCGGACCGCGCAGGGGCTGTATTCGCGCGCCGCAGGGCCGGCACACCACGTGCACGTCGCCGAGCTCGGCGCCGAGAACGCCCACGTCGGCTTCGGGCTGCTCGCGAGGAGTGCCGAGGCGCTCGCGGAGGTCGCCGAGCGCGTCGGCCGCCCGGTCGAGGCCAGCCCGGAGCCCGGCGGCGGCAAGCGCGTGCGCTTCACCGATCCGGCCGGCTTCGTGGTCGACGTCATCCACGGCCAGGCGACGCACGCGCCGCTGCCGATGCGCGAGCCGCTGCTCGCGAACACGGCGACGCAACGGCGGCGCCGCGGCGAGCCCGTGCGCATGAAGCCCCAACCTTCGACCGTCACGCGAGTTGGGCACGTCGCGTTGCTGGTGACCGACTTCGCGAAGACCTACGCCTTCTATCGCGACGTCCTCGGCTTCCTCCCGTCCGACACCTACTGGGCCGGCGCCGAAGACAACACCGTCGCCGCCTTCATGCACTGCGACCTGGGCGGAGAGTGGACCGACCATCACACGCTGGCGCTCATCACCTCGCAGGACGGCCGCACCCGCTTCGACCACGCCGCCTTCGAGGTGATCGACCTCGACGACGTCGTCCAGGGCGGCGAGTACCTGAAGTCACGCGGCCACCGGCATTCGTGGGGCCTCGGCCGCCACATCCAGGGCAGCCAGATCTTCGACTACTGGCGCGACCCGTTCGGCAACAAGGTCGAGCACTGGACCGACGGCGATCTCGTCAACGACAGCACGCCGGTCGGCGCCGCTCCCTTCAGCCTTGAGGAGCTGAGGCAGTGGGCTCCGGAGCTGACGCCCGAATTCCTCGCCTGAACATCTTCCACCATACCTGAGGCCCACCATGAAGCTCGCCCGCTACACCGTCGACGGCCGCACCACGATCGGCGTCGTCCAAGGCTCCGAGGTCATCGACATCGATCGCCTGGATCCGAAAGCGCCCAAGACCATCCGCGAGCTGCTTGCACTCGGCGTGGCCGGCCGGCAGCGCATCGCCGACGCGCTGCGCGATGCGCCTCGCGGCCATTCGCTCTCTTCGGTCAAGCTGATGGCGCCGGTGCCGGACGCGCAGAAATATCTCGCGATCGGCATGAACTACCACGACCACGCCGAGGAGGCGAAGAAGGCCGGCATGAAGATCCCCGAGCACCAGCTCTGGTTCAACAAGCAGGTCACCTGCATCAACGGCCCGTACGACCCGATCTGGAAGCCCCGCGTCTCGGACAAGATGGATTACGAGGCCGAGCTCGGCGTCGTCATCGGCAAGCGCTGCCGCTACGTCAGCGTGGCGGACGCGCCGAGCGTCGTCGGCGGCTATTTCGTCGCCAACGACGTGACCGCGCGCGACTGGCAGATGAAGAGCCCGACCTTCACGCTCGGCAAGAGCTTCGACAGCCACGGCCCGATCGGGCCCTGGATCACGACCGCGGACGAGATCGCCGATCCGCACCGCCTGCTGATGCAGCTCTGGGTCAACGGCGAGCTGCGCCAGAAGACCAGCACCGGCGGCATGATCTACAACGTCTGGCAGCAGATCCACGAGCTGAGCCAGGTCATGACGCTCGAACCCGGCGACCTGATCGCCACCGGCACCTGCGCCAACGTCGGCATCGCGCTCGGCAAGTTCCTTCAGCCCGGCGATGTCGTCAAGGTCGAGATCGAAGGTCTCGGCACGATCGAGAACCGCGTCGAGGCGGAGCCCGACACCATCTCCGCGTGAGGTGCATCGAGCGCCTCGCGATCGGGCTCGACCCGGAACGAAGGGATCGTCTTTTGCGGGAACGTGCTCCGTCGAGGTGTTGAATCCGGAGCCCATACCCCCTGGTTGACAGCCGCCGGGCCGAAGAATATGATGACCATCATACGAAGCGATCCCGATGAGCCGTCCACCCAACGCCCGCAAGCACGAGACGCACGAGCGCATCGTCGCCGCCGCTGCGCGAGCGATTCGCCGGCATGGCTACGCGGGCGTCGGCGTCGCCGACGTGATGAGGGAGGCCGGCCTCACCCACGGCGGCTTCTACGCCCATTTCGACTCGCGCGACGCGCTGCTCGTGGAAGCGCTGGAAAGGGCCGGCCGCGAGAGCGGCGAGGCGGTGGCAAGGGCGCTCGAGAGGCGAGCCGCGAAGGGCGTGAGCGCCTTTCGCGCACTCGTCGAGGCCTACCTGTCCGACGATCACCTGGTGTCGCTCGAGACCGGCTGTCCGGTGGCGGCACTGGCGTGCGACATGCCGCGCCAGTCGGATGCCGTGCGCGAGGCGTCGGCGCAGCGCGTCAGGCGCCTCGTGGCGGCGGTGCGATCGACCCTGCCCCAGGCAACGCGGGGCACGGCGGGCGTCGTCGCCGGCACGCTCGTCGGCACCCTGCAGCTTGCGCGTGCCATCGGCGCCGACGCCGAAGGCCGCGCGGTGCTTTCGGCGGCGCGCAGGGCGCTCATCCAGCAATACGACAGCCCGGGCGCGTCGTCCGCCTGAGCTTGCACAGTGCGACCGCTGCCTCTACGCACGCCTTCGAATATGACGACCGTCATATATTGTTCTTCGACCGCTCAAGGAAAGTCACTATGAAGATCGAAAACGCCACCGCGCTCGTCACCGGCGCGAACCGCGGCATCGGCCTCGCCTTCGCGCGCGCGCTGCTGGCCCGCGGTGCACGCAAGGTCTACGCCGGCGCGCGGGACCCCGCGACCGTCGTCAGCCAGCCAGGCGTCGAGCCGATCCGGCTGGACGTGACGAAGCCCGACGACGTCGCCGCGGCCGCGGCGCACGCCGGCGACGTGACGCTCGTCATCAACAACGCCGGCATCGGCCAGTTCGGCGGCTTTCTCGCACCCGACAGCGAAGAGAACGCCCGCCGGCACCTGGAGACCAACTTCTTCGGCATGCTGCGGACGAGCCAGGCATTCGCCCCGGTGCTCGCCGCCAACGGCGGCGGCGCCCTCGTCAACGTGCTGTCGATCGTCTCGTGGATCAACGGCGGGCAGCTCGCGCCGTACGCGGCCAGCAAGTCGGCCGCGTGGTCGCTCACGAACGCCCTGCGCCACGAGCTGGCGGCGCAGCGCACGCAAGTGCTGGCGCTGCACATGGCGTTCGTCGACACCGACCTCGTGCGGGCGATCGAGGGCCCGAAGAGCAGCCCCGAAGAGATCGTCGCGCGCGCGCTCGACGGCCTCGAGGACGGGCTCGACGAAGTGCTCGCCGACGAGCGCACCCGGCTCGTCAAGCAGGGCCTGACGGCGGCCAGGCCGAGCTATCTCCCGCAGGCCGCCTGAGACGCGCGCCGATCGCCACGACAACGGAGCACAAGCCATGACCCCTGCCACCTTGGCCGCGCCCACCGCGGCCGCCGCCCCGGCCGAGCCTCGCGCCCATCGCGAATCGCCCTGGCCCGTGTTCTGGGTCGCGAGCGTCGCGATCTTTCTCGTCTCGCTCGACACGACGATGCTGTATTCGGTCTTCGGTTCGCTGCGCGCCGGCTTTCCCGCCGCGACCGCCGCCGACATGTCATGGGTGCTCAACGCCTACACGGTGGTCTACGCGGCGATGCTGATCCCCGCCGGCGGGCTCGCCGACGCGCATGGCAGGAAGCGCGTGTTCCTGTCGGGCGTGACGCTCTTCATCGCCGCTTCGGCGATGTGCGGCCTCGCTGGCAGCGTCGGCTGGCTGATCGCCGCGCGCGTCCTGCAGGCGGTGGGTGCGGCGCTGCTGACGCCGGCATCGCTGTCGATCGTCCTCGCTGCGTTCCCGCAGCACCGGCGTGCCGTGACCGTGAGCCTGTGGGGCGCGGTCGGCGGCTTCGCGGCTGCCGTCGGACCGAGCCTGGGCTC
>DASXIP010000185.1:0-4190 GCA_036497875.1 Caldimonas sp. | reverse complement strand
GGATTCAAGCTCGGCGCGGTGCCGTTCCACATGTGGGTGCCCGACGTCTACCAGGGCGCGCCGACCGCGATGACGCTGCTCGTCGGCGGCGCGCCCAAGCTCGCCGCCTTCGCGATCACGATCCGCCTTCTCGTCGAGGGGATGATCGGCCTCGCGCTCGACTGGCAGCAGATGCTGGTGCTGCTCTCGCTCGCGTCGATGCTGCTCGGCAACCTGGCGGCGATCGCGCAGTCGAACATCAAGCGCATGCTCGCTTATTCGACGATCGCCCAGATCGGCTTCATGCTGCTCGGCCTCTGCCCCGGCGTCGTCGGCGGCAACACGGTGTCGGCGAGCAACGCCTACAGCTCGGCGATGTTCTACGTCGTCACCGACGTGCTGACGACGCTCGGCACCTTCGGCATGATCATGCTGCTCTCGCGTGCCGGCCACGAGGCCGAGCGGATCGACGACTTCCGCGGCCTGGCGCGGCGCAGCCCCTGGTTCGCCGGCTTGATGGCGGTCTTCATGTTTTCGCTCGCCGGCGTCCCGCCGACGGTCGGCTTCTACGCCAAGCTCGCGGTGCTGCAGTCGCTCGTCTCGACCAACGTGCCGGGCTTTATCTGGCTCGCGGTCTCGGCGGTCGTCCTCTCGCTGCTCGGCGCCTACTACTACGTTCGCGTCGTCAAGGTGATGTACTTCGACGAGCCCGTCGATGCGCGGCCGATCGAAGGCACGCGCGACGTCCGCATCCTGCTCTCGTTCAACGGCGCCGCCGTGCTGCTGCTCGGCATCCTGCCCGGCGGACTGATGCAGCTGTGCGCGCAGGCGATCGTGCAGATGTTCGCGACCTGAGCTCGCCGCGCCCGAGGCTGCGCTTCATGCTCCTCTCCGCCGATAACGCACACCTGCGCGAGACCTGCGTCGAGCCCGTCGACGCGTGGCGCGGCGCCTTCCTCGACGTCCGCCGCGACCGTGTCGCACTGCCCGACGGCTCGCACGCCGAGCGCGAGTACATCGTCCATTCCGGCGCGGTCATGGTGGTGCCGTTGCTCGGCGAAGATCGCGTCGTCGTCGAGCGCCAGTGGCGCTACCCGATGCAGCGCGCGATGCTCGAGTTTCCGGCCGGCAAGCTCGAGCCCGGCGAGCCGGCGCTCGGCTGCGCGGTCCGCGAGCTCGCCGAAGAGACCGGCTACCGCGCCCGCGAATGGGCGCGCGCCGGCGTGCTGCACAACGCGATCAGCTATTCGACCGAGGCGATCGAGGTCTGGTTCGCGCGCGGTCTCGAGGCCGGCGATCGCAAGCTCGACGCCGGCGAGTTTCTCGACGTCTTCGATCTCGCCATCGACGAAGTCGACGAGGCCGCGCGGCGCGGCGAGATCACCGATGCCAAGACGCTCGTCGGCCTGCTCTGGCTCGCCAACTGGCGGGCCGGACGCTGGCCGTTGCAATGGCGCAGCGGTGATCCGGCGGCGTGACCATAATGCGGCCATGAAGGTCTTCAACTTGCGCTGCGGCCAGCAGCACGCGTACGAAGGCTGGTTCGCGTCGGAGGACGAGTTCGTCTCGCAGCAGGAGCGTGGCATCGTTGCCTGCCCGCTGTGCGGCGATACCGAAGCGGTGCGAATGCCGAACGCCTCGCGGCTCAAGGTCTCGCGCCACGCCGCGCCTGCGGAGCCGACGCCGGCCGAAGCGGCGACCACCGAAGTGACGTTGCAATCGCAATGGCTGCGCGCGGTGCGGCAGGTGCTGAGCTCGACCGAGGACGTCGGCGAGCGCTTCCCGGAAGAAGCGCGCCGCATCCATTACGGCGAGGTCGAAGAGCGCGGCATCCGCGGCCGGGCGTCGAAGGAGGATGCCGATGCGTTGCGCGAGGAGGGCATCGAGGTGATGGCGCTGCCGCTCCCCGACGCCGTCAAGGGCCCGGTTCAGTGACGCCCGCAGGAGTCGAGGACCAGATAGCGTGAGTCGTCGAAGGCGCTGAGCAGGACGTCGCCGTTGCGGTCGAAGTCGAACCCATCGCCGGGCTGAAGGACGACGTCGCGCAAGTCGCCGTCCTGCGTGATCCAGAGCGCGCCGCTCACCACCTCGACCCGTCGCCCGCTTTCGCCGTGGAGATGACGGACGTTGCCCTTGAGGAGGGTACGGCTTCCGTTGAGAAGGTCTTGGTTCATGATTCGGACTCCTGTAGCATGAGTTCCATGCATGTTTTCTGGCTCGAAAGACAGGCGTCTTGTCACACCCTTGAAGCGAATCATCCTCTCGGAGAGCCGGGTCCTCAAGCGGTCAATTCGAATGCATTGCATGCGTTTTACGCATGCGAACAGGGGCCGCGGTGACGCGCAGCTACGATCTGCCGCCGCTCGACGCGCTGGTCGCCTTCGAGAGCGCGGCGCGTCACCTCAGCTTCACCCGTGCCGCGCACGAGATCTCGCTCACCCAGTCGGCGATCAGCCGGCAGATCCAGGCCCTCGAGTCGCGCCTCGGCGTCGCACTGTTCCGGCGCCTGCACCGTGCGATCTCGCTCACCGACGAGGGCAGAACGCTGCAGCTCGCCGTCGTCGATGCCCTGGTCCGCCTCGACCGTGCGACGCGCGAGATCCGCCACGCCGATCGCGTCAGGACGGTGATCGTGACGACCACGCCCGGCTTCGCCGGTCTGTGGCTCATCCCGCGCCTCGCCGGCTTCGTCGCCGCCCATCCCGGCGTCGACGTCCGTATCTCGACCAGCAACGAGGTCGTCAACCTCGAGCGCGACGGCGTCGACGTCGCCGTCCGCTATCGCCCGGTCGATGCCGGGCTGCCGGCGGGCGCCGTGCCGCTGTTCGGCGAGACCGTGTTTCCGGTCTGCAGCCCGAGGCTGCGCACATCGAAGCAGGCGCCGCTCGCGCAGCCGGCCGATCTCGCGCACCACATCCTGCTGCGGATGGAGAGGGATGGCAGCAACCAGCTCAACGACTGGGACCTCTGGCTGCATGCGCTCGGCCTGAGCGACCTCAAGCCCGCCGGCATGCTGCACTTCTCGTCGTACGACCAGCTGATCACGGCCGCGATCGCGGGCCAGGGCGTTGCGCTCGGCCGGGTGCCGCTGATCGAGCACTACCTGAGCGGGCGACAGCTTGTCGCCCCGTTCAGCAGGGCCGTCGCCTCGCCGCGCAGCTATTGCGTCATCGTCTCGGCGCGCGCGACCGAAAGGCCCGAGGTGCGCGACTTCGTCGCCTGGCTGGTCGCTACCGCGGCGCCGGCGGCGGCAGGACGCGGCCCGGGTTCAGCACGCCGGCGGGGTCGAGCGCGGCCTTGATCGCTCGCATCATGTCGAGCGCGACCGCCGACTTGCGCAACGCGAGCTCGTCGCGCTTGAGTGCGCCGATGCCGTGCTCGGCGGAGATCGAGCCGCCGCGGGCGGCGACGGCGTCGTAGACCAGCCGCGTGATCGCCGCCTCGTGGCGGTCGACGAAGGCGGCGGCATCCGCATCGGGTGGTCCTTGCACGTTGTAGTGAAGGTTGCCGTCGCCGAGATGGCCGAAGTCGATCACGCGGATGCCGGGGAACGCGCGCTCGAGGTCGGCATCGGTCACAGCGACGAACTCCTCGATCGCCGAGATCGGCAACGCGATGTCGTGCTTGACGTTGCCGCCCTCGGCGACCTGGGCGAGCGGAATCGCCTCGCGGACGTGCCACATCGCGTTCGCCTGCTCGAGGCTGGCGGCGACCGCGGCGTCGCCGATCAGGCCGCGCGCGAGCGCGTCGCCAAGCAGCGCCTCGAGCGACGCCGCGGCGTGTGCTTCGCCTTCGACGTCGGAGAGCTCGACCAGCGCCGTCCACGGCGCCGGCGCGACCGCGTGGCGAAGCTGCGCGAAGTGCTTGCGGACCAGGCCGAGCGAGGCGTCGTTCATGATCTCGAAGCCGGTCAGCCCCGGGCCCAGCATCTCGTGCGCTCGGCCGAGCAGCTGCACTGCGGCGGCGAGTGTGGGCAGGGTCGCCTTCGCGGTCATCGTCGCCCGCGGCCGCGGGTGCAGCCGCAGCGTCGCCGCGGTGATGATCGCGAGCGTCCCTTCGCTGCCGACGATGAGGTCGCGCAGGTCGTAGCCGGTGTTGTCCTTGCGCAGCCCTGTCAGGCCGTCCCAGACACGGCCGTCGGCGGTGACCGCCTCGACGCCGAGACAGAGCTCGCGCGCGTTGCCGTAGCGCAGCACCTGGGTGCCGCCGGC
>DASXIP010000184.1:0-5314 GCA_036497875.1 Caldimonas sp. | reverse complement strand
CAACACGCTCTGCAACCTCGGCCTGCTGCACTTGGTCCAGGGTCGCCTCGACGAGGCCATCGCAGCGTCGAATGCTGCGCTCGTGCTAGCGCGCGAACTCGGCCATGTGAGAGTCGAGAGCATCGTGCTGTGCAACCTCGGCATCGTGCTCGAGAGGCTTGGCCGCTCCGACGATGCGCAGGCGAAATTCGAAGCCGCGCTGCGCATCGTCCGCGCGAAGGGCGATCAGCGCATGGAAGGCCAGTTCCTGGGCTACCTGGGGCTGCTTCACGCCCGCCAGGGCAGGTTCACGGACGCCTGGCACTGCCTTCGGTCGGGCGAAGCCTTTCTGCGCGCGGCGTCAGACTCGCTCGGGCTCGGCGTGCTGCTGTGCGGTCGTGCGGAGGCCCACTTCATTGCCGGCGAGAGCGGGGCGGCTGCGACGGCGCTCGGCGAGGCTGCAGCACTCGCGGCTGACGTGGGCACCGGGCAGGCATCTGAACTCGGCCTGGCGCTGGCCCGGGTGCGTGCGCTGGTCGAGCCGACCCGGGCCTGACGCCCAGTCGTGGCGGTCGATTCCTCCAGTGCACCGTGAACATTGTCGTTCTTGGAGCGGGAACGCAGGGAACGCTCTATGGCGTGCGCCTGGCGTCCGCCGGTCATTCCGTCCTCCTCATCGCGCGTGGACAGCGCGCGGCAGAGCTGCGTAGTCTCGGTGCCACGATCGAGCATGCCCTGTCGGGCAGGCGTCAGGTCATCCGGCTTCCGGTTGCCGAGGAACTGAGCTCCGACGTGCGCGCTGAGCTTTGCCTGGTCACGGTGCGTCGCGAACAGCTCGGTCGTGTGCTTCCAAGTCTCCGCGCGGCGCGCGGTATTGATCGCGTGGTGTTCATGGTCAACCACGCCTGTGGTTCAGGATTGCTGTTCTCTGCCCTCGAACGCGGACGAATCGTCTTGGCTTTCCCTGGTGTCGCGGGAAGTATCGAAAACGGGGTGGATCGCTATGTCGAGGTCACCGAACAGCCGACGGTCATCGAGGCGACGGCCCCCGACGTCGGAGAGATTCTTCGAGATGCTGGCTTTCGTGTGTCGCTCGTGCGCGATATGGATTCGTGGCTTCGTCGGCACGCGGTATTTGTGACGGCGGTGAGCGGTGCTCTCTATGAAGTCGGCGGCGACGCTCACCACCTTTCGTCAGACAGCGCGCGAGTTCGCTCCATCATCGTTGCCGTCCGCGAGGGATGGGCGGCCATGGACGGGCAGGCCGTCGCAGCAGCGCCTTGGGCGCTGCGCGCGATATTTCAATGGGTTCCGCTGCCCTTCGCCACGACGTACTGGAAGCGGTTGCTCGCCTCACCGCGCGGCGAGTTCTATTTTGCGCGACACACACGACATGCGGCCAAGGAAATGGCCGCATTGGCAGGCGACGTTCGTGGGCTTGTGCCGAATGAGGCGGCACCACAGCTGCTGCGGTTGTATGCTGCGATTGATCGTGCGGCCGCAGAAGTGCCGTGATACCAAGAGGGTCCGCGGCGACTTGACGTCATCCGTCAGGCGCTGGCCGTTGCCACTTGACCGCGCCGGGCTTGAAGAAGCGTGTCGAACGCGATTCGGCCAGAGCACGCGGAGTCGACGCGTCCCGACGATCAACTTCGATGGTAAGTGAGCACGAGGTCGAGCGCGCGAGGCGTGTGCTCGAGCTGCAGCGCGTCTACCAGCAAGGACCCGTAGCGGATCTTTCGTCGTGCGCGCGTGCCCATGAAGCGCCGAAGGTGCGCGTCCGTACTGCGGCCTCGCTGTGCCGGTTGACCCTGAAATCTGCGGAATGACTCCAGCTCGCCTTCGGCGTCGAGGATGCGCTCGACAGCGGTCGTGCCGAGTGCCCGGATCAGCTCGTCCTCCAGGTCGGCTTCGCATACAAAGAAGCCAGCCGCCGCTGCTGCTCCGCGCGTGCGCTCGCTACTGAGCCCCATACGTTGCAGGCTGCGCAGGACAGCCGGCTCCTCGGCCGCGTCGTATAGACCCGCCAGGCGAAATCCCAGCCCTCGCGGCCCCAGCGCGTCCGCGAACTTGCCGATGTTCGTGATGCCACCCATCGGCACAACGCCGATGCCCTCGGCAGTCAAGTCGCGATCCCGTCTTCGGGCAAGCGATTCGAGAGCGGCTTCATCGCTCCATCCTTCGACCAGGATCGCCGCCCGAGCCTTGGCGCCGACAAGCAACTCGCAGGCGGCCTCGACTGCCAATGGTGGCCGCGGGCCGGGAATCGTGCTCGCGTACGAGTCGAACCCGGCGTTCTGCGGCATGGTCAGTGCCTCTTCAGGCTTTCATCGCCGTCTTCAGCACCCGGGCGTAGTTGCCGCACGCGACGCGCTCGATCGCGCTGCTCGGCATTCTCAACTCCTGCAGGTGATCGACGACCTTGCGCAGATCGGCATAGTCGTTGATCGAGGCATTGGCACCGACGCCGGCGAGGTCGGTTCCGATGCCCACATGGTCCGCGCCAATCCGCTCGACGAGGCCGGCGATCTCGCGCGCGTAGCCCTTGGCGTCGTTGCGGCCGACCGGCCACGCATTGCGCCCGACTCCCGGCCGCTCCATGCCGAAACCCCAGACCCCGACGACGCCACCGCGATCCGCGATCGCCTTCGCGCGAGCGAGCGACAAGCGGCGTTGCTGGTAGCCGTAGGTGTCCTGCCATTGGCCCGCGACCTCGCGGACCCAGCTGTGCGACCAGACCATCGGAACCTTCGAGATCTGCAGCGCCTGGTCCACCGCGCCCTCGGCGCAGTGCGCGAGATCGATCAGCAGGCCTTGCTCGTTGCACGCTTCGACGAGACGCTTGCCAACGTCGCTCAGCCCTTTGAATTGCGGCTCCGCGGTCTGCCGATCGCCGATCGGGGTGGCGATGTAGTGCACCAGCTGAAGGTGGCGCAGCCCCTTGTCGTAGATCGCGGACAGGCCGTCGAGCCGACCTTCGAGGAAGTCGGCGCCCTCGGCGGCGAGCACGACGCCGTGTTCCCCGCCGGCGACGCAGGCATCGACGTCGGACCGCGTCAAGACCCGCTTCAGACCTGCGTTCGCGAGACTTGCGTTTTCGCGGTCGAGTCGGGCAGCGAAGAAGGCCGAGGGCTCGCCCGGGGCGGGAACGGACTTCTGCGCGATGCCGGTGCTGACCGCATGGGTCCAAGGCAGATCGGCCGGCAATGCCCAGGCAACGAGGGCAACGCCGTTGGCCCCCATCTCGTCGGCGAGCGAGGCGCGCGAGAGCATGCCGAGATGGCTGTGCATATCGGCGAGGGGAACGCGAGACTGGGCGACGGTGGCACGGACGCCGAGTGCGAGCAGCGAGGCACCCGCCTGCAGGAAAGTGCGGCGACGAAGAGCCAGTGCGCTGTCCCTCAACCGACGAAACCCATGTGGCGCCGGCGTCAGCGCGCCGGTGGAGCGTGCTTGGCGAACGTCGCCAGCTGCGCGTCGAGCGCCTTCTTGAAAGCGGGCCGCGCTTCGCCGCGCTGCTTGTAGGCGTCGAGCGTCGGCCGCTTTGTCACCAGGTCGGTGTTGCGCAGGATGCGCAGCACCGTCGTCATCAACAAGTCGGCGGCGGTGAAGCGGCCGCCGACGAGATGCTCGCGGTCGCCCAGGAACGTGGCGAGACTGTCGAGCCGGGTGCCGATCCGGTCGGCGACCGACTCGCGCAGCGCCTTCGCGCCTTCGGGAGCGCCGCCCGGCTGCAGGTCGATGGCGTTGAGCATCTGGATCGGCGGCTCGATCGTATTGAGCGCGGCGAGCATCCAGGTGCGAACGCGCTCGCGCTCGTGGCCGTCGTCGGGCATCAGCGCCGGCGAGCGCTCGGCGAGGTGGAGGACGATCGCGCCCGACTCGAACATCGCCGTCTCGTCCTCCTCGAGGACCGGCACCTGACCGAATGGCTGCAGCGCGCGATAGTGGTCGGCCTTCTGGTCCTCCGGGCCGATCAGGTGTTCCTCGTATGGCAGCCCGGCTTCCTCGAGCGCCCAGCGCACGCGCAGATCACGCACCAGCCCCTGCGCGAATGGCGGTACCCAGCGGAATGCGGTAACACGGATCATCAGCGTTCCTCCCCGTCGTCGTTGGCCTGCCGGCCCCGATGGTGCCACGGCGATCCGACGTTAAGCTCGCCCCTCCGGAGCCACGAGAAGAAGCAGGAAAGACCATGGCCGCGTTGAAGTCGCGCATCGACACGCGCTCGGACGAGTTCCGCAGCAACAGCGCCGCGCTGCAGGCTCAGGTCGACGACCTGCGCGCCAAGGCGGCCGAGATCGCGCTCGGCGGCGACGCCAAGTCGCGCGAGCGGCACGCGGCGCGCGGCAAGCTGCTGCCGAGGGAGCGCGTCGACGGCCTGCTCGATCCCGGCGCGCCGTTCCTCGAGATCGGCCAGCTCGCCGCCTACGGCATGTACGACGGCGAGGCGCCCGCGGCCGGGATGATCGCCGGCATCGGCCGCGTCCAGGGGCAGGAATGCATGGTCGTCGCCAACGACGCGACGGTGAAGGGCGGCACGTACTACCCGATGACGGTGAAGAAGCACCTGCGAGCGCAGGAGATCGCGCAGCAGAACCGCCTGCCGTGCATCTACCTCGTCGATTCCGGCGGCGCATTCCTGCCGCGCCAGGACGAGGTCTTTCCCGACCGCGAGCACTTCGGCCGGATCTTCTTCAACCAGGCCAACATGAGCGCGCAGGGGATCGCGCAGATCGCAGTCGTCATGGGCTCTTGCACGGCCGGCGGCGCGTACGTGCCGGCGATGAGCGACGAGACGATCATCGTCAAGAACCAGGGCACGATCTTCCTCGGCGGGCCGCCGCTCGTGAAGGCGGCGATCGGCGAGGTCGTCAGCGCCGAGGAACTCGGCGGCGGTGACGTCCACACGCGCCTCTCGGGAGTTGCCGATCACCTTGCCGACGACGACCGCCACGCGCTCGCCATCGCGCGCCGGATCGTCGCCAGCCTCAACCGCACAAAGCCCGAGACGGTGACGCACGCGGCGAGCGAGGAGCCGCTCTACGACACGAAGGAGATCTACGGCGTCATTCCGCAGGACACGAGGAAGCCCTACGACGTGCGCGAGGTGATCGCGCGGATCGTCGATGGCTCGCGTCTCGACGAGTTCAAGGCGCGCTACGGCTCGACGCTCGTCACCGGCTTCGCGCGTCTCCACGGCATGCCGCTCGGCGTCATCGCCAACAACGGCATCCTGTTCTCCGAGTCGGCGCAAAAGGGAGCCCACTTCATCGAGCTCTGTTGCGAGCGGCGCGTGCCGCTGCTGTTCCTGCAGAACATCACCGGCTTCATG
>DASXIP010000183.1:0-2530 GCA_036497875.1 Caldimonas sp. | reverse complement strand
GGTGCGCTTCGGGCAGGACAACGTCGCGATCGCCGACAAGCTGCACCGCTGGACGCGCGCCCTGATGCTGACCGCCAACGCAGCCGACCTGCCGAACGTGCTCGTGCGCGAGCTGCAGCACCAGTTCCTGATTCCGCAGGCGGCGATCCGCGTCTGGGGTGCGGCCGAGGTGTTCGCGGGCCTGCCGTTCACGCGCGCCGCGAGCGACGATGTGAAGAGCTTCGCGAGCAGCCTGCCGGCGCCGTACTGCGGCGTCAACACCGGCTTCGAGGCCGTGCAGTGGCTCGACGATCCCGGACAGGCGTCGTCGCTGGCGCTCGTGCCGTTGCGCCATGAAGGCGGGCCGGTCGCGTCCGGATTGCTTGTCCTGGCGTCGCCCGACCCGACACGCTACAGCGCCGCGATGGGGACCGACTTTCTGGCCCGGATCGGTGAGGTCGCGAGCGCCGCACTGACGCGGCTCCTGCCGGCGCCATGAGCGGTCGCGGCGCCGGTGACGCCGCGCCGCGCGCGCGCGACGCCGATGTCGCCCGTCATCTCGAATATCTGCAAGTCGAGCGCCGTCTCGCGCCGCGCACGCTGGCGCTGTACGGCGAGGCGTTCGATCGCCTCGAGCAGCTCGCCGCCAGGATCGCGCTGCCGCTGCGCGACGCGAAGACGCAGCACCTGCGGCGCTTCGCCGCCCAGCTGCACGCGGGCGGCCTGTCGCCGCGGTCGATCGCGCTCGTGCTGTCGGCGTGGCGGGGCCTGTACCGCTGGCTCGGCCGCGCCGGCGCCGTCGACGCCAATCCGGTCGATGGCGTTCGCGCGCCAAAGGCGCCGCAGCCGCTGCCGAAGGCGCTCTCGGTCGACCATGCCGTTGCCCTCGTCGCCCATCGCGACGACGAGGACGACGGTCTCGCCGCGCGCGACGCGTGCATCGCCGAGCTGCTGTACGGCTGCGGCCTGCGCGTCGGCGAGTTGGTCGGCCTCGACGTCGTCGCGAGCGGCGCGGCGGCAGGCTGGATCGACAGCAGTGACGCGACCGCGCACGTGCTCGGCAAGGGCAGCAAGCGGCGCGCCGTCCCGGTCGGTGCGCCGGCGCTCGCGGCGCTCGAAGCCTGGCTGGCGCGGCGCGCCGAGATCGCGCGCGCCGACGAGGCCGCCCTCTTCGTCAGCAGTCGCGGCACGCGGCTGACGGCGAGCCAGGTGCGCTCGCGCCTGAAGGCGCGAGCGATCGCCGCCGGCGTGCCGACGCACGTCCATCCGCACATGCTGCGCCACTCGTTCGCATCGCACCTGCTGCAGTCGAGCGGCGACCTGCGCGCGGTCCAGGAGCTGCTCGGCCACGCCAACATCGCGACGACGCAGGTCTACACCAAGCTCGACTTCGGCCATCTGTCCAAGGTCTACGACGCGGCGCACCCGCGCGCGCGGCGCAAGTAGCGTTTCGTGCGCCGGCCAGAATCGGCGCCATGAAGGTCGTTCGCCTCCGCCCCGGCAAGGAGCGATCGCTGCTGCGCCGCCATCCGTGGATCTTCGAAGGCAGCGTCGCCAGCGGCAAGGCCGACGCCGGCGAGACAGTGCGCGTCGAGGCGAGCGACGGCCGCTTTCTCGCTTGGGCGGCGTACAGCCCGCTGTCGGCGATTCGCCTGCGCGCCTGGAGTTTCGACGAGCACGAGCGCATCGATGCCGCGTTCTTCGCGCGCCGGATCGGCGCTGCGGTCGACATGCGCGCGCGCCTCGCGGTCGCGAGCGACGGCGTCCGCGTCGTCCACGGCGAAGCCGACGGGCTGCCGGGCCTCATCGTCGACCGCTACGGCGAGACTCTGGTGGCGCAGTTCCTCGCCGCCGGCACCGAGCGATGGAAGAAGGCGATCGCCGATGCCTTGCTGGCGAAGACCGAGGCCGCGCGCCTGTACGAGCGCAGCGACACGCCGGCACGCGAGCGCGAAGGGCTGATGCCGACGCGCGGCTGGCTGCGTTCGGGCGCCAGCGGCGCCGACGCGGCGACAGAGCTCGAGATCCGCGAACACGACTGGCGCTTCGCGGTCGACGTCGCGACCGGCCACAAGACTGGCTTCTATCTCGACCAGCGCGACAACCGCAAGATCTTCGCCGACGCCGTGCGCCACTTCGCCGTCGAGCGCGTCCTCAACTGCTACTGCTACAGCGGCGGCTTCAGTGTCGCCGCGCTCGCCGGCGGCGCGGCGCACGTGCTGGCGGTCGATTCGTCGGCGCCGGCGCTCGCACAAGCCGAGGCCAACGTCGCGCGCAATGGTTTCGATCGCTCGCGGCACGAAGCCGTCGATGCCGATGTCAATGCGCAGCTGCGCGCGCTGCTCGAGGCGCGCCGAAGCTTCGATGCGATCGTTCTCGATCCGCCCAAGCTCGCGCCGACGGTCGCGCATGCCGAGCGCGCCGCGCGCGCCTACAAGGACATCAACCGCCTCGCGCTGATGCTGCTCGCGCCGGGCGGGCTGCTGTTCACGTTCTCGTGCTCGGGCGGGATCGACGCCGGCCTGTTCCACAAGATCGTCGCCGGCGCCGG
>DASXIP010000182.1:0-6803 GCA_036497875.1 Caldimonas sp. | reverse complement strand
GCGCTGCCGGCCGGCCGTCTCGCCGATCGTTACGGCTACCACGTGCCGATCCGTGTCGCCGTTGGGCTCACCGTCAGCGGCGGCATCGCGGCCATCGTCGCGACCCTGCTGCCCGCGGGGCAGTTCTTCGGCCTCTGCGTCGCGGCCGTGCTCGCGGGCGCGGGCGCCAACGTCGGCCTGATCGCGATCCAGCGCTCGGCGGCGCGGATGGCCACCGAGCCGACCGCGCTGAAGCAGATCTTCTCGTGGCTCGGTCTCGCGCCGGCGCTCGCCAACGTCGTCGGGCCGGTCCTTGCCGGGACACTGATCGATCTCGGCGGCTTTCGCCTCGCCTTCGCTGCGCTCGCCGCGCTGCCGCTGCTCGGCCTGGCGTGGGCGAGGCTGGTGCCAGTCGAGATGCGATCCGAAGCGGCGCATGCACGGCAGCGACAGAACTCGTGGAACCTGCTGCGCGAGCCCGGCTTCGCGCGGCTGCTGCTCGTCAACTGGCTGCTCTCGTCGAGCTGGGACGTCCACTCGTTCCTGGTCCCGATCCTTGGCTACGAACGCGGCTTCAGCGCGTCGGCGATCGGCCTCATCCTCGGCGTCTTCGCGACTGCGGTCGCCGTCGTTCGCCTGGCGATCCCGATGATCGCCCACCTGTTGCGTGAAGCGCAGGTCCTCGTCGGCGCGATGCTCGTTTGCGCTGCGGTGTTCGCCGTCTACCCGCTGGCTCGATCGTCCTGGGTGATGGGCTGCTGTGCCGTCGTCCTCGGGCTTGCGCTCGGCGCGGTGCAACCGATGGTGATGACGACGCTGCACCAGATCACGCCGGCGGCGCGGCACGGCGAGGCGATCGCGTTGCGCTCGATGGCGATCAACCTCTCAAGCGCGGTGATGCCGCTCGCGTTCGGTGTCGCCGGCGCCGCCCTTGGCCCGGCGGCGCTGTTCTGGATGATGGGCGTCGCGGTGGCGTCGGGCAGCATCGCCGCACGCCACGTCAGCGCCGCGAAGCCGGCGTTTCGCTAGCGCTTGCCGGCAGGCGTCAGAAGCGGATGCCGCTGGGCGGCGGCGGCGCTGCCGGCGCGCTGCGGCGAACCGCCGGCTGGGCGACATCGTTGCGCGCCACCGGCTGTTCGCGACGTTCGACGACGGCCGCGATCGGGCGCCGCTGGTAGCCCGACGGCAGCTTCGACTCGCGCGGGTAGCCGGCGGCGTCGAGGTACTGATTCCAGGTGTCGTGCGCGAGGCCGCGCAGGACCTGCGACCCGATCGTCAGCGTCGGCGCGTCGCGGCCGCCCGAGAGCTTCTCGAGCGCGTCGACGTCCTCGCTCGTGACTGCCTGCCGCTCGGTGTATGGAATGCCGCGCTGCGCCAGCAGCTGGCGACCGGCGACGCAGGCATCGCAGACGCCGGTCGTCGTGTACAGCGTCACCGGGTACTTCGATGCCACCTGGCGGAGCTCGAACGGCAGCTCAGGCTCGGGTGCTGCGCTCGGGGCCCGGGCGCCGAGCGCGGTGATGCGGCCATCGTTGGCGTTCGGCGTGCGGTCGGTGTAGGTCACCTTGCCGTCGCCGTCGACGACCTTGTACTGCGCTTGCACGAGCGGCGCCGCGGCGAGCAGCACAGCGAGCGCGAGCAGGCGCCGGAGCGACGTCGAACTGCGCGACGTGGACGGTGTCGTGGTCATGGAGAGGGGGAAGCAGGAGGGCGAGCGACCGAATCTACCCGAGCGATGCCGAGGCTTCAATCCCGAACGGACGGGTCGACGCCAAAGCTCACACAGCGTCACAACTTCGGCGCCCGGGTTTCCGTCAGGAAGTCACGCGTGCCGCCCGCTCGGCCGACTCGACGGTGTTCGCGAGCAGCATCGCGATCGTCATCGGCCCGACGCCGCCTGGCACCGGCGTGATCGCGCCGGCGACGGCCGAGACGCCGGCGAAGTCGACATCGCCGCAGAGCTTGCCCGCGGCGTCGCGGTTCATGCCGATGTCGATCACGACCGCGCCGGGCTTCACCATCGATGCGGTCAGCGTGCCTGCGCGCCCGACCGCGGCGACGACGACGTCGCCGCGCCGGGTGTGCTCGGCGAGATCGGGCGTCCGGCTGTGGCAGACGGTGACGGTGGCGTCCTTCTGCAGCAGCAGCAACGCCATCGGCTTGCCGACCGTGTTGCTGCGGCCGATCACCACCGCGTGCTTGCCGCGCAGCTCGATTCCCGTGCTCTCGATCAGGTGCATGCAGCCCGACGGCGTGCACGGCCGAAAACCCGGCACGCCGGCGACGAGGCGGCCGGCGCTTTCGATCGAATAGCCGTCGACGTCCTTGCTCGCGTCGATCGCCTCGATCACGCGCGCCGGCGAGATGTGCCTCGGCAGCGGCATCTGGACGAGGATGCCGTGCACCGTTGGATCGGCATTGAGCGATGCGATGCGGGCGAGCAGCTCGGCTTCGCCGAGCGTTGCCGGGTGCGTCTCGTGCAGCGAGCGGATGCCGACCTCGGCGCAGGCCTTGATCTTGTTGCGGACGTAAATCTGGCTAGCCGGATCGTCGCCGACCAGGATCACCGCGAGGCCGGGCGTGCGGCCGCTGCTGGCGAGGGTGGCGACGCGATGCGCGAGCTCGGCGCGCAGATCGCGCGCGATCCGGGCGCCGTCGATCAGGCGCGCCGCGGTCAAGCCTTGCTCTGCGCGCCGAGCGCGATCTTCAGCAGGTCGGCGACCGTGTTCGCGTTCAGCTTCTCCATGATGTTGGCGCGGTGCGCCTCGACCGTCTTGATGCTGATGCCGAGGTCGTCGGCGATCTGCTTGTTGAGCCGGCCGGCGACGATGCGCTCGAGCACCTGCGCCTCGCGCGTCGTCAGGCGCGAGAGCAGGGCGTCGCGGCTGGCCGCTTCCTGGTGCTTGGAGAATTCGACCCGGGCGCGCTCGAGCATCTTTTCGACCAGGGCGACGAGCTCGTCTTCCTTGAACGGCTTCTCGATGAAGTCCTCGGCGCCTTTCTTCATCGTCGTCACCGCCATCGGCACGTCGCCGTGGCCGGTGATGAAGGTGACCGGCAGCGGCGAGCGACGCTCGAGCAGCCGGTCCTGCAGCTCGAGGCCGCTCATGCCGTCCATTCGGATGTCGGCGATCAGGCAGGCGACTTCGCGCGGATCGAACCTGGCGAGGAACGACTCGGCCGAGTCGAAGCATTTGACGCGGTAGTCCTTGCCTTCGAGCAGCCACTGCAGCGAGTCGCGGACCGCCTCGTCATCGTCGACCACGTAGACCGTACCGCGCTTGGGAATCAGGCTCATGCGGGTGCCTTCGCGCGAGGCGCTCGGGGATTAGCGTTGGGAACGGTCCGGCGGCTCATGCAGTGGCGGCCGCGGGGACCGTGGTGGCAGTGGCGGCGATCGGCAGCGTGAACGAGAAGCGGCAGCCGACCGGCGTCTCGCCATTGTAGAGGTTGACTGCCTTGATCCTGCCGTGGTGGCTCTCGATGATCGAGCGGCACAGGCTGAGGCCGATGCCGAGGCCGTCGACTTTGGTCGAGAAGAACGCCTCGTACATGCGGCGGATGACGTCGTCCTTCAGTCCCGGGCCCTTGTCGCTGACGGTGAACTCGATGACGTCGCCTTCCTCCGCGGTGTGCCGCGGCACGACGCGCAGCTCGATCCGCCGCCGCGCCGCCGGCAACTGGGCGTTGTCGATTGCCTCGGCGGCGTTCTTCAGCAGGTTGAGGACGACCTGCTCGATCAGGATCGGATCGACCAGCAGCGGCGGCAGCCGCTGCGCGACATAGGTCTGGATCGCGACGTTGCGCCGGCGCAGCTCGATGCCGGCGAGATCAACCGCGTCTTCGACGATCGTCTGCGCCGAGCTCTTCTGCCGCTGCGGCTCGCGTCGCTTCACGAACGAGCGGATGCGATGGATGATCTGGCCGGCGCGCTCGGCCTGGCGCGCGGTCTTCTGCAGCGCCGCGATCAGGTCGCCCTTGTCGATCGCGTCGTTCTCCACCCGCGTCACCATGCCGTTGCAGTAGTTGGTGATCGCGGTGAGCGGCTGGTTCAGCTCGTGCGCGACCGACGACGCCATCTCGCCCATCGTCACCAGCCGGCTCGTGACCTGCGACTTCTCGGCCTGGCTTGCGGCGATCGCCTCGGCGTCGCGCCGCTCCGTGATGTCGGTCGCGATCAGCATCTGGGCGAGGCGGCCGTCGGTCCACTGAAGGTAGCGCGCGCGGACGTCGAACCACTTGCCGAGCGACTCGACGAGCACCTCGCGCGAATCCGATCCGGCGGTGGTCAGCTCCTGCGTCGGCAGGCCGCTGAGGCCGTCGACGGCTTCGTCGCCGTCGGCCTGAGCCTGCAGCGACCCGTCGCCACCCGAGAGCTGCGCATGACCCTTCGAATCGGCGCCGAACCAGAGCCGGTAGGAACGATTCGCAAACAGCAGCTCGCCCTGCTGCACCGAGAGCACCGAGACGGCGGCATCGAGACCTTCGAGCACGGTCGTGAAGCGCTCGTGCGACGCGGTGAGCTGGTCGCGGATGCGCTTGGCCTCGGTGATGTTCGTCATCGACGTCATCCAGCCGGTCTGCTGGCCCTTGGGATCGATCAGGGGCGAGACATACATGCGGGCGTCGAAGATCGAGCCGTCCTTGCGCATGATGCGTACCTCGACGCCTCCTGCGGGGCTTCGACCCTGCAGCTCCTGCTGCAGAAGGCGAGCGTTCTCCTCGCGGCGTTCGACCGGCCAGTACGGGAAGGGCGGCAGCCGGCCGATGAGATCGTTCTCCGAGAACCCCGTCATCGCGCAGAACGCGGGATTGACGTAGCTGATGCGGCCCTCTAGATCGAGAACGCGCATGCCGGTGAGCATCGAGTTCTCCATCGCGCGACGGAAGTTGGTCTCGGAGACGAGCGCCGCCTGCATCTGCAGGCGCCTTCGCATGTGGCGCCAGGTGCCGAGCAGCATCCAGACCGTGAGCGCCGACAGCAGCATCACCATCCAGAACAGGCCGTTGCCGACCAGGCCGATCGACGTTCGGTAGCCCTGGCCGCGCAGCAGCAGGCCGTTCTCGGCCGGCGCCACCGGCAGCTCGAAGACGATCGACGGCCTCGCCTGCGTCGAGCCGGGCAGCATCATCACGGTGCTGGCGAGCGAGCGGGTGTTCGCGTCGAGGACCGAGATCGCGTGGCGCTTCGCGATCTCGCTCGAGACGAAATAGCGCAGCAGCCGCTCGATCGAATACTCGGCGACGAGCGCGCCGTGGAACTCGCCGTGGTCGACGAGCGGGATCAGCGACTGGAACACCGGCGAGCCGAAGCTGTCGGTGAAGGGCGCCGAGTAGACCGTCCGGCGCTCCACGCGGCCGCGCTCGAACGCCTCCTCCGGCGCCGAGCCGGAGTGCTCGACCGGAAGCGACGCCGGCGTGTCGATGCCGCTGATCCCGGTCTCCGGCGGGAAGCTCGTCCCCGAATAGCCGGCGATCGGTGCGCGCGCGTCGTTCAGCCAGATCAAGTTGCTGATCTCCGGGTGCTCCAGCGTGAAGGCGGCGGCCTGGATGAGGAAGGCGTCGTGGTCGAGCGCGCGGCCGACGAGCTCTCGCGCCAACCGCGTCAGCTGCTCGTGGTTCTCGATCAGGCGTAGCCGTATCTGCTGCTGCGCGACTTCGGTGTCGCGGCGCACGGCCTCCTGCTCGCGTTCGAACTCCTCGCTGCGGAGGTACCAGAACGCCGACACGATTGCCGCCAGGAAAAGGAGCACCGATGCCAGCGGGCCGAGCGTCGCGTAGCGGTCCTGGCGCGCAGCCGACTGGCGGCGCCACCAGTGGCCGAAGACGCGCTCGGCCCACGTCCGCGTGGTGCGCTGGGAGGCCGCAGCCGGATCGGCACGTTGCATGGCGGGCGATTATCCAGCGTCGGCAAAGCCCGACCGGGCCGCTCCCGCTCCGTTCGTCGGCTCAGCGGAGGAGGTCGAACAGGGTCCGGCCGACGACCTTGGTCGCGCCGCGCAGGTCGGCGAGGACGAGGTGCTCGTCGGCGCGCTTGGCGTTGCTCTCGAGGACCGTGCGCGGGCCGGCGCCGTAGATCGCCGCCGCGGCGCCGGCGGCAGCGTAGAGGCGGACGTCGGTGTAGAGCGGCGTTCCGGTCGTCGCGATCGTCTCGCCGAACACCGCTTCGGCGTTTCTCTGCAGCGCGGCGACGAGCGCAGCGTTGGCGGCATCGGGCCGCCACGCCTTCGCGAGCAGCAGCCGGCGGATCTCGACGCGGATGCCGGCGACGCCGGCGCCGGCGTCGTCGATTACCCGGCGCACGTCGGCTTCGACGGCGGCCGGGTCCTCCTCGGGGATCATGCGGCGGTCGAGGCGGAGGACGACCTTGCCCGGGACGACGTTGGTGTTGCTGCCGCCTTCGATCCGGCCGACGTTGAGATACGGATGTGTGATCCCCGGCACTTTGGACAGCGTCGTCCTCAAGCCGCGGTTGAGCGCATACAGCCGCTCGAGGATCGCGACCGCGCCATGCAACGCATCGACGCCGCTCTGCGGGATCGCCGCGTGCGCCGCCTTGCCGTGCACCGTGACCTCCATCTGCAGGCAGCCGTTGTGGGCGGTGACCACTTCGTGGCTGAAGCCGGCAGCGAGGACGTAGTCAGGCCGCGTCAGCCCCTGCGCCAGCAGCCAGCCGGGGCCGAGCTCGCCGCCGAATTCCTCGTCGTACGTGAAATGCAGCTCGACCGTTCCCGCGACCTTCGTGCCGAGCGACTCGAGCGCGCGCAGGGCGAAGGTGTAGGTCGCGAAATCGCTCTTGCTGACGGCGGCGGCGCGCCCGTACA
>DASXIP010000181.1:0-2111 GCA_036497875.1 Caldimonas sp. | reverse complement strand
TTCCTTTGTATCGATGGCCAGCGAAAGCCGAATCACGACGGGCGGCCGCTTTGCACCATCGAAATCGGATGGCCGAATGTCAGGATTGGGTCGACAGTTCCAGTTCGCGGACTTCGACAGCGGTCGCTGACCGGTCTGTTTCGGCGGCGTACAGGCAGTCATCCGTGCGACCGCTGGTGAACGACAGGTTCAGAGTGCAGCGGACGGCCGCACCGAGAGACGGCCAACGACCGGTCTCTGCAACTGCAGAGGCACTCTTTGTCGTGCGTAGGGCAGACATCGAAGCAAGTCTCCAATCCGGTTTTGATGCTCACCTCACGAAGCCAGCGCCGTTCGATGAGATCATTCGCCTCGCCGCGGCGCGCCAGGCTTATGGATCGGCTGTCACGGTTTATGACTACCTGATGTTGAAGAGGCGCCACTCGCAGCCCTTCAAGCCGTCGCCTGAGCGATATGGGGCGGTCGGCGCCGATGCGGCGCGCCGACCGATCCAGTAGATAAGGAGCACTTGTGAATCAATCGCGTAGCGCATGGCGTTTGTGCACTGCCCCTATGATGGACTGGACCGACCGGCATTGCCGGTTCTTCCATCGCCTGTTGACCCGGCGCGCACGTCTCTACACCGAAATGGTGACCACCGGGGCGCTGCTGCACGGCGACGTCGGTCGCCATCTCGACTTCGACGCCGTCGAGCACCCGGTTGCGCTGCAGCTCGGCGGCAGCGAGGCCACCGATCTCGCCGCCTGCGCCCGGCTCGGCGAGCGCTGGGGCTATGCCGAGATAAACCTCAACTGCGGTTGCCCGAGCGAGCGCGTCCAGTGCGGCGCCTTCGGCGCCTGCCTGATGGCCGAGCCGGCGCTTGTCGCCGACTGCGTGCGTGCGATGCGCGACGCGGTCGCTCTTCCGGTCACGGTCAAGCACCGGATCGGCATCGATCGTCTCGAGAGCTATGCGTTCGTGCGCGATTTCGTCGGCGCGGTCGCCGAAGGCGGCTGCGAGGTCTTCATCGTCCACGCCCGCAACGCCTGGCTGCACGGCGTGAGCCCGAAGGAGAACCGCGAATTGCCGCCGTTGCGACACGCGGTCGTCGCCGCGTTGACAAGAGACTTTCCCGATCGCACCTTCGTTCTCAATGGTGGCGTCGCCGACAACGACGCGGTCGCTGCGCACCTTGCCGAGGTCGATGGCGTCATGGTCGGCCGCGCCGCGTACCACCATCCGTGGGATCTCGTCGACTGGGACGCACGCTTCCTCGGCGCGAGCGTCGGCCCGCTAACGCGCGACGACGTCGAGGCGGCCATGGTCGGCTACATGGAACGCCTTGTCGCGCGCGGCGAGCCCTGGTCGCATGCGTCGCGCCACATGATCGGCCTGCGCAACGGCGAGCCGGGAGCGCGCCGCTGGCGGCAGGTGTGGAGCGACCCGCGCTCGAAGGGCGAGGCGCCGGCGACGGTGTCGCGGCTCGCTCGCGAGGCAATCGCAGGCGCGCTCAGCTCCGCCGCCGCACCGGCCACGTCGCCAGCACCACTCCACCCAGCGCCAACGCGAACGCCGCGCGTTGCGACGTCGTGAACTGCTCGCCATAGAACAGGACACCGACCGCGGCTGCGCTGACCGGCAGGAACACCGTGAAGATCCCTGCCGACGCGGCGGGAACGTGCTTCATGCCGGTCATCCAGAGCCAGACCGTGACGACGCTCGCGGCGATCGCATAGACGACGAGCAGCACCCACGACGATCCGGGGATGAACGACGGCGAGAAGTCGCGCAGCTGCCAGAGCGCGAACGGTGCGACGAGCACCAGGCCCCAGAGGTTGATGAGCGCGCTGATCCGCTTCGGGCCGACCGATGCCGACAGGGTCTTGCCGATGACGACGTAGAGCGCCTCGCAGGTGACGGCGGCGAGCAGCAGCGCGCTGCCGGCGAGCGAGCCGCTGGCGAGTTCGCCTTCGGCGTCGCGCGCGAGCGCGACCAGCGCGATGCCGGTGATTGCGCACGCGATCCCGGCCGCGATCCGGGCACCGACACGTTCGCCGAGCAACAGCCACGACAGCAGCGCGACGACCGCGGGCAGCGCCGCCATGATCACGCCGGCGGCGAGCGCCGAGCTC
>DASXIP010000180.1:0-5853 GCA_036497875.1 Caldimonas sp. | reverse complement strand
CATGTTCGCCCCGATGAAATGCATCATGGCTTGCTCGCCAATGCTGCCTTCTCGCGCTCGGCCACTTCCTTCTGCAGCTGCTCGGCGAGCTCCTCTTCAGCGCTCTTCGCCTGGACCTTCTGCGTCGGGTCGGGAATGAGGCCGCGCAGGAAGGCGACCCGCTTAATGAGCTCGGAGACGGCCTGGATGCCGAGCAGCACGAAGCCGAGCGGGAGGATCGCGAACACCGGCCAGCGGATCAGGCCGCCCGCGTTCTGCGAATACTCCTTCATTTCATAGGCGCGGACGGCGAGCGGAAACGAGAGCTGGACGACCGTGTACACCAGCGGCAGCACGAAGAAGGCGAGGCCGACGATATCGATCCAGATCTGCGTGCGCTTGGAGAAGCGCCCGGAGACGACGTCGATCTTGACGTGCTCCTGGCGCAGCAGCGTATAGCCGGCGGCGAGGAGGAAAACGGCCGCGAACAGGTACCACTGGATCTCGAGGTACGCGTTCGAGCTGGTGTTGAACGCCTTGCGCACCGTCGCGTTGATCGCGCTGATCAGGACCGCGGCGAGGACCAGCCACGCCACCCAGCGGCCGACCCAGCCGGTGAAGCGATCGATCAGCTGCGATAGCCTGAGAAGAGGCGCCAAGGGCTCTCCGTCGAATGGGGAAGACCTTCGCCGGGCCCACCCCGCTGCGAAGCGCCGCCGATTCTAGGGAGCCGATTCCGAGGTCGAGTGCGTGTTTGCGCTAGGGCGGGCGCGCCGCCAGACGTGCGGTCAGCCGCCGAGCGCTGCGCGTACCAGCTTGCCGGTGCGCGCCCCCGAGCGACAGAACGCCAGGATCGGCTTGGGCATCGACTCGAGCAACGCGGCGAAGCTGGCGATCTCTTCCGGCGTCTGCACGTTGGGCGCGACCGGCAACCACACATACGAGAGTCCTGCGGCACGCGCCGCCGCTTCGATGCTCGCCGATGTCGGCTGCGTCGGGCCGCCCTCGAAGTCCGGCCGGTTGTTGATGACGCTGCGAAAGCCGGCGGCAGCGGCCTCGGCCATGGCGGCGGGTTCGAGCTGGCCGGCGACGGCGATGTCGGCGGTCATGCGGTGGGCGGCGAGGGCCATCGTGTCTTCCTGCGATTTGTCGTCAGCGGGCCAGCGCCGACTTCACGGCCGCCGAAACCATGGCCATTTCGGCACGGCCCGCGAAGCGCGCTTTCGCCGCCGCCATGACCTTGCCCATGTCGGCTGCGCCGGTCGCGCCGGTTTCGGCGACGATCGTCGCGACTTCGGATGCGACCTCGTCGGCGCTGAGGCGCGTCGGCAGGTAGCCCTCGAGCACGTTGAGCTCGGCAGTCTCCTTGTCGACCAGGTCCTGGCGGCCGCCGGCGCCGAATTGCTGGATCGAGTCCTTGCGCTGCTTGACGAGCCTGTCGACGATCGCGACGACCGCGGCGTCATCGAGATCGATGCGCTCGTCGACCTCGCGCTGCTTCATCGCGGCGAGCAGGCCGCGGATCGTGAGCAGGCGCGGCGCGTCCTTGGCACGCATCGCGGCCTTCATGTCTTCGGTGATGCGGTCTTTGAGGGTCATCGCGACTCCAGGTGCGACTCTACGCCGGCGAGATCGAAAAACGACGAAGCCCGCGCGTGGCGGGCTCCGGTGGATCGCGGCTTCAGCTCGTCAGAAGAGCTTCTTTGGAAGCTGCATGCTGCGAACGCGCTTGAAGTGGCGCTTGACCGCGGCCGCCTTCTTCCGCTTGCGCTCGGCGGTGGGCTTCTCGTAGAACTCGCGCGCTCGTAGATCGGTCAGCAGGCCGAGCTTTTCGATGGTGCGCTTGAAGCGGCGAAGAGCAACGTCGAACGGCTCGTTTTCCTTGACGCGAACGGTGGTCATCTAGCGGGCAGATTTTGCAAAAGGATATCGATTATAGCCCGCCCCGCCCCGCGCCGCAATTTGCAGCCAGCGAGCGGGCGCAGGCAGCCGCACTCGCCCATGCCCATTGGAAGTTGTAGCCGCCGAGCCAGCCGGTGACATCGACCACCTCGCCGATGAAGTGCAGCCCCGGGACCACGCGACTCTCGCAACCGCGCGACTCGAGGTCGCGGGTGTCGACGCCGCCAGCCGTCACCTCGGCCTTTCGCCAGCCTTCGGTGCCGGAGGGCGCCGGCGTCCATCGGTGCAGGGCCGCCGCGAGCGCGTCAAGGGTGCGGTCGCGGAGGTCGGCGGCCGGGCGGTCGCCACCGAGATGCACCGCGACCCAGGCGTCGGCGAGCCGGCGTGGCAAGGTGTCGGCGAGGACAGTGCCGACGTTGCGGCGGCCCGACTTCGCGCCGGCGAGGACGCGCCGCAGGTCGGCGTGCGGCGCGAGGTCGACGACGATCGCCTCGCCCGGCCGCCAGTAGGTCGAGACCTGCAGCGCCGCCGGACCGCTCAGACCGCGGTGCGTGAAGAGAAGGTCCTCGGCAAAGCCGGGCCTGCTCGCGTCCTCGGCGTGCGCACGCACCGGGACGGCGACGCCGGCCAGAGCCGCGAACGGTTGCCACTCCGCGCCGTCGCAGACGAAGGGCACCAGCGCCGGGCGCGGCTCGACGATCCTGTGGCCGAGCCGGCGAGCCAGCGCATAGCCCCAGTCGCTCGCGCCGATCTTGGGGATCGAGAGGCCGCCGGTGGCGACGACGAGTCGTGTCGAGCGCAGTGATCCGCAAATCGTGTCGAGCTCGAAGCCGGCGCCGCCGACACGGACCGCATCGACGCGGCACGGCTGCCAGCGCTGCACCGCGCCGGCGTCGCACTCGGCGAGCAGCATGGCGATGACCTGGGCGCTCGAGTCGTCGCAGAAGAGCTGCCCCCTGTGCTTCTCGTGCCAGGCGATGCGATGCCGCTCGACCAGGTCGATGAAGTCACGCGGCGTGTAGCGGGCGAGCGCCGAACGACAGAAGTCAGGGTTCGCCGACTCGAAATTGTCGGCGCCGACCTCGATGTTGGTGAAGTTGCAGCGCCCGCCGCCCGAGATGCGGATCTTCTCGGCGACCTTCTCGGCGTGGTCGAGCAGGACCACCGAGCAGCCGAGCTGGCCGGCGATGGCCGCGCAGTGCAGGCCGGCGGCACCGGCACCGACGATGGCGACGTCGAACTGCACGCAGCGGCCGCCGCCTCAGCCCTTCCAGAGGAACGGGAACGCGAGCTGCCTGAAGAAGCCGTTCGGCACGTAGTCGCCGACGACGCCGTACTGATCCGGCCACGGCCGGTCGGCCTTGTGCGCGGTGCCGAACGCGTAGTCGATGAACGCGAAGTGGGCGGCGTAGTTCCGGTCGATCCCCTCTGTGTCTTGTGAGTGGTGCCAGTGGTGGAAGTTCGGCGTCACGACGGCGTAGCGCAATGGCCCGAGCCGGACGCTGACGTTGGCATGGTTGAACACCGCCTGGAAGCCGACGATGACGATGTACGCATCGATCACCTCCTTGCTGAAGCCGAGCACGTAGATCGGTGCGAGCACCAGCGTGCGGGTGATGATCAGCTCGAGGATGTGCTGGCGCGATCCGGCGAGCCAGTCCATGCTCTTGACACTGTGGTGCACCGCATGCAGCCGCCACAGCGCCGGCACCTCGTGGTAGGCGCGGTGCGTCCAGTACTGGACGAGGTCGGCGACGAGAACGATCAGGAAGAGAGCGACGAAGAACGGCAGGTCTTGCACCCAGCCGCGAATACCGTCCTTGGCGGCCCAGCCGAACAGCTTGTGGATGAGCAGGTTGGTCGCGAGCAGGATGAAGCCCACGATCATGTGGTTGACGAGGAAGTGGTGGAAGTCGGTCTGCCATTCGGCGCGAAAGACCGGCTGGTCCTTGCGCAGGGCGAACAGCTTTTCGATGAAGACGAAAATCAGCGTCGAGCCGAGCAGGTCGAGGATGAACCAGTCGAGGCCGATGTAGGGCGTGTTGTCGGCGAAGTCGTTGACCGGGACCTTGTGGCCGCCGAGCGCGAGCGAGAGACCGATCAGCACGAACGCCGCCAGCGCCAGCCAGCGGGCGCGGCTCATGACGATGTTGAACAGCGCCATCGCGCCCGCCAGGACGAGCGACCAGAACAGCAGCAGCCGCATCGCGTCGACGCTGTACGCGTGGCGCAGCTCGGGCGTCGTCAGGTACTGGGGAAAGTGAAAGGCGAGGACGCCGAGGAAGCAGAGCGCTGCCAGGCAGAGCGCGATGACTCCGGAGACGAGGCCCTTGCCCGGCTGGAGCGGCCCGTGCGATTCGCTCAGGCGGTTGAGCTTGTCGATCTGCTCTTTCATGGTCGCTGCGCCTCCCTGCGCGACGGCCCGTTGGCCTGCAGCGGCGGATTATCGCGTCGAGGTGCTCAGGCCGGCGTATCGAGCAGCTTCGTCACCGCACGCCACTCTTCGTCGCTGACCGGCGTGATCGACAACCGGTTGCCGCGGCGCAGCACCCGCATCGTCGCCAGCTCGGGCGCCGCCCGCATCTCGGCCAGCGAAAGCAGTCGCGTCTTCTTGCGCACCTTGACGTCGACGTGCCACCAGCGTGGCGCCTCGCGCCGCGACTTCTCGTCGAAGTAGTGGCTCTTGGGGTCGAACTGGGTCTCGTCGACCGACGGCGCCGAAGCGACCTCGGCGATGCCGGCGATTCCCGGCTCCGGGCACGACGAGTGATAGAAGAGGACGCCGTCGCCCGGGGCCATCTCCTGCTTCATGAAGTTGCGGGCCTGGAAGTTGCGCACGCCGACCCACGGAACCGTGGCATGCGGCGCTGCCGCTGCATCGTCGATCGAGCACTCGCTCGGCTCGCTCTTCATCAACCAGTAGCGCATGGCGGCCGCGTCGACAAGGAAGAAGGTGTCCGCCGCGCCCCGTGAACCGCATTCCTGAACCCAGGCAGTTCAGGTGGGCGAGGTCAGCCAGGTTTCGGGTTCATCTGACGCGAGACGATCACACCTGCCTGGCGATGTTCCAAGCCCTTGCTCTTGCGAGCATCGGTTCAAGGAAATATAAAGTTCACGCGAACGCAACGGACGATTTCATTCTACGCTGCGCGTTCGAAAAGCAACACCGATTCAGAGCAGTTGTCCGTCGGCGCCGAGGGCCAGGTCGACGCGACGGATGAGGCCCTCGAGATCGACTGCCGCAACGTCGCCCTCGACGCTGCTCGCTGTCGCGTCCGTGCTCGTCCGTGCTGGCCGCTGTGCGAGTTCGAACGCCAGGTTGAGCGCCGCGAGCACGGCGATGCGCTCGCGCGCCTTGACCTTGCCGCCGTCGCGGATCGCGCTCATCTCGCGGTCGACATCGGCGACGGCCTCGAGCAGCGAACTCTCGCCACCGTCAGGGCAGCCAAGGATGTAGCTCTGGCCGAGGATGGTGACCTCGACCTGCTTCATCCGACGCTCCTCAGCGTAGCACCGCCGCTGCCGTCGCTCTTGGCGGCGTCGATCGCCGCACCGTCGGGCGCGTCGTCGCCGGCAATCGGTTCGCGCGGAAGCCGCTGCAGGAGGACGTCGATCCGGCTCTTTGCCGCGTTCAGTCGCGAACGAAGATTGTCGCGCTCGTTCGTGACGGCGCCGAGCTGTGCCGCGAGCAGCGCATTCGTGCGCTGCAACTCCTCGTGTCGAAGGAGCAGGCGCTCGACGCGGTCGGCGAGGTCCTCGATCGTGGCCATGACGCTCGGGCAAGGGCAGAGGAAGCGAATTGTAGGCGTCGTCCCGCGCTCGCCCCGGCTGCTTAGAATGCGTTCCGCTGGTGCCCGTGAAGGTGTTCATGCCTTCACAGTTAAACGGGAAGCGAGCGCCGGATCGACATCGGTTCGGCATCAACCGCGCTGCCCCCGCAACGGTACGGCGGACGACGATGCGCTGGTCGAG
>DASXIP010000179.1:0-1865 GCA_036497875.1 Caldimonas sp. | reverse complement strand
AGCGCGATGCCGAACGTCGGCAGCCAGCGACGTTCGGTGGCGACGACCGTGCTCATCGCCTGCTCGGGGCCGAGCGCGTGCTGCGGCAGGCGCAGTCGCAGCTGGGCGCGGCCGATCTGCAGCTCGAGATCGCGGCCGCTGTCAGCGAGCCGATGGGTCGCGCCGCCGACGACGTGCTCGCGGCCGGCGACGAGGCCGTTTTTCGTCTCGCCGGCGGCGAGCACGATCGTCGCGGGCGCGCCGTCGCCGCCGGCGACGAGGTCGATCGTCGCATGGTGCGCGGCGACGTGCGGGTCGCTGAGGACGATCTCGTTGTCGAGGGCGCGGCCGATCGACACCGGCCATTGGTCGATCCGCCACGACTGGCGGACCAGCCCGTCGCGGTCGACGACCTCGAGCAGCGCCGGCGCTTCGGCTAGTGCGGCTGCACCCATCGATAGGCGTCGAGGTAATGGCGGGCGAGGCGCTGGGCGTTGGCGAAGCTCACGCCCTGGGCGTCGAAGCGGCCCTGGACGCCGCCCACGCTCTGGTCGAGCGTGGCGACGAGGACGGCAACGTCGTAGAGCTGCGGCAGCTTCTTGTACGCGCGCATGCAGACGACGGCGCGCAGCGGCAGGCCGTCGCGGTCGATGTAGTCCTCCACGCAGCGCGGCTTGGTCTGGTGCTGCGACGAGAGGCGAACGAACGACTCGTTGCGAAAGCTCGCCGAGTAGCGCGATGCGAAGCGCAATGCGCCGAGCTTGGAGCCGTCGTAGCTCTCGTGTCGCAGGCTGATCGTTCCGGTCGTGAAATCGCCGACGAAGATGCGCGTGTCCATCACGCAGTCGGAGCGCTCGAAGTCGAGGCCACCGGTGTTCGAGACCGTGCTCGTTCCCCAGCAACGCATGAAGACGTCGGGCGGTACCGGGACGCGGTAGCGCGGATGCGTCGCTTCCTTCCAGCCCTCCTGGATGAAGCGCTCGGTGAGCGTCGCCTGGTGCTGGAGCAGCTGCTCGTCGACGATGCCATAGGCCGGGCCGAGGATCGGCGCCGCATCCTTGCCGCGCGCGAGCAGCGCGGTCGCGAACTCGGCCGGGACGAGGAAGCTCACCTGCTCGCCGTCGATCCGACGGGCGACGTTGATGCCGACGACGTGTCCTTCCTCGTCGAGCGCCGGGCCGCCGCTCATTCCGGCCGACAGCGCGCCGCCGAAGAAGATCTGCGGGTAGAAACTCCGCTTGACGAGGCCGTTGTAGGTGCCTTGCGTCACCGCGAAGCCGACGTCGAGCGGGTTGCCGAGCGAGTAGATGCGCTCGCCTTGCGCGAGTGGCTCGCTCGCCGGCCGGAAGGCCAACGCGTCGAAGTGCCTGGCCGCGCCGTTCGCTCCGCCGGGCGCCGCATCGCCGGCGCGCAGCAGCGCGAGATCGTGCAGCACGTCGAGTTGCAGGATCGCGAGCGGCGCTTCGCGGCCGTCGGCGGTGACATAGACGAGGTCGTGCTGCTCGGGTTTCAGCGCCGCCTCGCTGACGACGTGGAAGTTGGTGATGATGTGGCCTTCGCGGGTGACGAAGAACCCCGAGCCGACGGAGGTCTGGCTGGCACGGCCCTTCAACACCGTGCGGATCTGGACCAATTGCGAGCGCGCCTGCTCGTAGATCTTTCGTGCCGAGAGCGACACCGGTGCGGCGGGCACCGCCGCCGGCGCCGCTGCGGGCGTCTCGAGGGCCGGCGGTGGTGCCGAGGCGGCGAGACCGGGCGCCGCTGCCGCCGTCGGGCGCGATTGTGCGTGGACCGGCGCTGACGCAGCCAGCGCCAGCACCGCCATGGCTCCCCAGCGCCGGGCGCGAACTCTCATCTCGGGCGATTCTACGGACGACCGTCGGCGG
>DASXIP010000178.1:0-1634 GCA_036497875.1 Caldimonas sp. | reverse complement strand
TGCGCGCAGCGACGCGCTGGTCGCCGTCAGCTTCGCGCCGTACTCGCGCGAGGCCATGCTCGCGGTCGACGCTGCGCGCGCGGCGGGCGCCCGGGTCATCGCGATCAGTGACAGCAGCGCCTCGCCGCTGGCGCTGGCGGCGCAGGTGTCGCTCGTGTTCTCGTGCGCCAGCCCGTCTTTCTTTCCGTCGGTCGCCGCCGGCGTCGCGGTCGCCGAGGCGCTGCTCGAGATCCTGGTCGCCGATGCCGGCGCCACAGCGGCACGGCGGATCGACCGCGCCGAGCAGCACCTGTTCAACTCCGGCGCCTACCTGCGGCACGGTTGACTCGGCGCGCTCGTTCCCTATACTCGGCCAACTTGCAACAAGCGTTGCGCCGTTGGGCCGTTCCGGCGCGCACGTTTCAACCGGAGCCGTCCATGCGCCAGCTGCCCCGTTCGCTACTGCCCGCGTTCCTGATCGCCGCACTCCTGGCATGCGCGTCCGGCGTGCAGGCCCAGCCGCTGACCGGCGCGCTCAAGAAGATCAAGGAGAGCGGCGAGCTCACGATCGGCTATCGCGACAGCTCGATTCCTTTCTCCTACCTCGGCGGTGACGCGCAGCCGGTCGGCTATTCGCTCGAGCTCTGCGGCCGGGTCGTCGACGCGATCAAGAAGCAGCTCAACCTTCCCGGCCTGAAGGTCAACATGCAGGCGGTGACGTCGCAGAACCGGATCCCGCTGGTCGCCAACGGCACCGTGACGCTCGAGTGCGGCTCGACGGTCAACAACGTCGAGCGCCAGGCGCAGGTCGCGTTCAGCAGCACGACGTTCGTCGTCGCGACGCGCTTCATCGCCAAGAAGGCGGCGAACTACAAGACGATCGAGGACCTGAAGGGCAAGACCGTCGCCTGCACGACCGGAACGAACACGATCAAGCGCGTTCGCGAGCTGAGCACCGCGCGCAACCTGAACCTGAACATCCTCGCCGGCAAGGACCACGCCGAGTCGATGCTCCTCATGACCACCGGCCGTGCCGAGGCGTTCTTCGAAGACGACATCCTGCTCGTCGGCCTGGCCGCGTCGTCGATCGACCCGCAGGCGTACGCCTTGAGCACCGAGGGCTACAGCGTCGACCCGTACGCGCTGATGTTCGCGAAGGACGACCCCGAGTTCAAGAAGCTCGTCGATGCGACCCTTGCCGGACTCTATCGCAGCGGCGAGATCAACAAGATCTACGACAAGTGGTTCGTCCAGCCGATTCCACCGAAGAACATCGCCCTCAACTTCCCGATGGGCGCGGCGCTGAAGACGGCGATCGCGAAGCCGACCGACTCGGCCGACCCTGCCGACTACAAGTAAGGCGCCGCTCGCCCATCGCCGTCGAATTCGCACCATGACCCACGTCATCCATCGATCGCTGCGCGCGACGCCGCCGGTCGCCGCGAGCGCCGCCGGCGTTCACATCGTCGACAGCAACGGCAAGCGCTACCTCGATGCCTGCGGCGGTGCCGCGGTCTCGTGCCTCGGCCATGCCCACCCCGACGTGCTCGCGGCGATGCACGCCCAGATCGACAAGCTCGCCTATGCGCACACCGGCTTCTTCACGACCGAGGTCACCGAGGCGCTCGCCGACCAGCTCGCGCGGACAGCACCGG
>DASXIP010000177.1:0-4808 GCA_036497875.1 Caldimonas sp. | reverse complement strand
GTCACGCTGACCGATCGCAGCATGGCCGACGACAAGCGTCTGCAGCGACTGGTTCCCGAGCGACCGGGAGCGCCGTCAGGTGCTGCGCTTCTTCACCTCCATGCCGGGTGCAAGGGGCTGCGGACTGGCGACGGTGGCCCGGGCCGAACGGCTGCGACGGCCGGGGCAATGCGAACGAGGCCATCGCCCGCGCCAGCCCGTTTCCGAATCGAGGCTCGGATCGCCGGTGCCGTTCTGACGTCTCGCTGCCGGCCACGGACCCGTCTGCCGTTCGCCGGCAAGCTCGAAGCGCCACGATGTGGAATTGCGGGAAGCGCACAGGGAGTCCGCGACTGACGCGAGATAGGGATCGTCTCCGACAGAGATCCGAAACGGCAACGCGCACCATCGGTCCAGCTTGAGACATTGATGCGCGCGCACACCACCCAAAGCCTGGCAGGAGACCAGCGGAAGCCGGCGGGCCGGCCCACGTTCGGCTTCGGCCACCGCGCCGAGCGAAGGACCGCGGACGTCCACGATCGCCGCCTGTCCACCCAGCTCGAGCGTGTCGGCAGTTCGTTCATCGTCGTCACTTGCTTCGACTGATCCGGATCGGAGAACGTCCGCGTCGGCCGCTCTCGGCGCTAGCTGTGATGTCTCAAATGGGTGGTTCACCCGGAGGGTTCTGGGGAGACTGGAGTTACGACGCTTCGGTCAGCTCATCAGGATCTCGACCGGGTGAACGCTCACAAGAATGCCGGACGACGGTGTTGGGCCGTCGGTGGTTGATTGAGCGAGTCGCGCGCGGGGCTGGGAAGCGGCTGAGCCGCTTCAGGATGGTGGGCTGCAGGCCTTGGCTGCAGCTCACGCCCCAAGCGGCACCCCCTGCAGCATCGACGAGGCGCTGGCGCTCGATCCGCAGCCTGTGAAACAGAGCCGTTCGGGTCGATAACGGCCGAATGGCTCAGTGCCTACGCAGTTCCCTCCCCGAGCGCGCAAAACTGTAGGGCGGGTCCGCGTGGTCTTTGTGCGGCTTTCACTGGCCACCCCTGAACAGGGTGCAGGTAAACGAGAAACCTGAGCTCGAATCGTGCGTCGTCCCATCGTTTCGATTCAGCGACTGTGGTAGCCACTCATTCTCGATCGGTACGAAGACTTGTCTCATCGCGTATCAGCCACTCATTCGACCTTGCCGACCGCGCGCACCGCCTTCGTCATCTCCGCCGCATCGGCGTCCCAGTAGGCCTGGAACTCGGGGGCGTCGAGATACTCGATCGGGCTGCCCGCCTTGGCGATGACCTGCCGCACGGTCGGATCGGCAGCCGCCTTGGCCGACGCCGCGCGCAGCTTCCTCACGATCTCGTCGGGCGTTGCCGCCGGAACGAACAGCGCCGACCACTGCGCGAAGCGGACCGGATGGCCGAGCTGCTGCAGGCTCGGCACGTCGGGCAGCGCGCTCAGCGGTCGCTCGCCCCAGTGCGCGAGCGCGCGGAGCTTGCCGGCCTGGATCTGCTGCACGATCGTCGACGGTCCGCTCGCGAGAGCGTCGACCTGGCCCGAGAGGAGAGCGACGACCGCCGGCCCGGCGCCGGTGTACGGAATGTGCGTCATGCGAAAGCCCGCTTCGGCCTTCAGCATCTCCATCGGCACGTGCATCGTCCCGTAGTTGCCCGAGCTGCCGTAGTTGTAGGCGCCGGGATGCGCGCGCACGTCGGCGAGGAACTCGTCGAACGTCTTCCAGCGCGCATCGGCACGGACGACGAGCACAGTCGGGTCGGCGGTGAAGCGCGCGATCGGCTTGAACTGGCTCGTCTGGTAGGCGGGCTTGCGGCCGAGGATCTTGTCGGCCTCCGGCAGGATCGAGATCGACGACAGGCTGAGGAGCACGGTGTAGCCGTCGGCCGCGGCGCGTGCCGCGACGCCGATGCCGACCGCGCCGCCGGCGCCGGCGCGGTTTTCGACCAGGACCGGTTGCCCGAGCTCGCGCGCGAGCGCCTCGGCGACCGGTCGCGCGACGGTGTCGGCAACGCCGCCGGGCGGAAACGGCACCACCATCGTGATCGACTTGTCGGGCCAGGTCGACTGCGCGGCTGCAGCGCCGGCAACGATGACGAGCGCGGCGAGGACGAACGAACGCGACGAGGCCAGGCAAACCTGCATACGGGCTCCATGTTTTTCACCGACATTAGCATCCGCAAACGCAGCGGAGACTCGATGATCACCCTCGGCCCTTTCATGCGAGCGCGACGCTCGTCGCTGTGCCCGCTGCTCGGGGCGCTCGCCTTCTTCGCCCTGCCCAGCCTCGCTTTCGCCCAGGACTATCCGAGCAAGCCGGTCCGGATCATCGTGCCGTTCGCCGCCGGCGGCCCGGCCGACGTCTACGCCCGCTTCCTCGCGCAGCGCTTGCAGGAGTCGATGGGCCAGCCGTTCATCGTCGACGACCGCCCCGGCGCCGGCTCGATCATCGGCACCGACGCGGTCGCGAAGAGCCCGGCCGATGGCTACACGCTGCTCGTGATGTCGAACACGCACACCGTCAACGAGTCGCTGATCACGACCAAGCCGTTCCAGCTGATGCGCGACTTCGCGCCGATCGCGCCGATCAATTCGTCCGACCTCGTCCTCGTCGCGAAGAGCGGCCTGCCGGTCTCGACCGTCGCCGAGCTGATCGCCGCCGCGAAGGCGAAGCCCGGCGCCCTTACCTACGCTTCGTCCGGCCCCGGAACGCCGTACCACATGGCCGGCGAGTTGTTCAAGGCGATGGCCGGAGTCTCGATCCTGCACATCCCGTACAAGGGCAGCTCGGGAGCGCGCACCGACGTCCTCGGCGGCCAGGTCGACCTGATGTTCGACGCCGTGCCGACGATGACCGAGCACGTTCGCGCCGGCAAGGTAAAGGCGCTAGGCACCACCGGCAAGAGCCGCTCGGCGGTAATGCCCGACGTGCCGACGATCGCCGAAGCCGGTGTCCCCGGCTACGAAGCGACGATCTGGCTCGGCCTGATGGCGCCGAAGAACACGCCGCCGCAGATCGTCGCCCACCTCAACGCCGAGGTCGCCAGGATCGTCGCCAACCCCGAGGTCGCGCAGGCCTGGAAAGCGCAAGGCGCGGTGCCGATGACGATGACCGTCGCCGAGTTCACGCGTTTTCTCAACGACGACATCGTCAAGTGGGCGCGCATCGTCAAGATCTCGGGCGCCAAGCCCGACCAGTGAGGCGCGGCGTGCGTCGTCGCACTCGACACGATGGACACTGAGCTCCACCTCCTCTGCGCCGGCGCCGTCAAGGGTCTCGTCCTCGCCGTGCAGGCCGGCCTCGAAGCGAGTTCCGACACGCGGCTGGTCGCGCGCTTCGGCGCCGTCGGCGCGATGTGCGACGAGCTCGCCGCAGGCTCGCCGTGCGACGTCTTCGTCGCCACCGAGGCGATGGTCGCAGCGCTCGTCGTCGCCGGCGCGCTCGCCGCGGCAACGAGCGCCGCGATCGGCCGAGTCCGGACCGCGCTGGCCGTGCCGGCCGGCGCGCCGCTACCGGCGATCGACAGCGCCGAGGCGCTTCGCGCGACGCTGCTCGCGACGAACGCGCTCTACCTCCCCGACGCGACGCGCTCGACCGCGGGTGCGCATGTCGTCGCCATCCTCGATCGGCTCGGCATCCGCGACGCCCTTGCGCCGCGCCTGCGCATGCATGCGAACGGCGCGGCCGCGATGGCCGCGCTCGCGGCCGCGGCCGAGCGGTCGGCGATCGGTTGCACCCAGGCGACCGAGATCCGCTACACACCCGGCCTCGCCCTCGTCGGGCCGTTGCCCGAGCCGTGCGCACTGGCGACCGTCTACAGCGCCGCGGTCGCTACCGCGACGCGCAACGATGCGGCCGCGCGAGCGCTCGTCGCGCTGCTCGCGGGCCCGGCGAGCGCCGCGCTTCGCAGCGCCGGCGGGTTCGATGCGGTCGGCGCGGACGCGCGCTAGTTCATCGGCCCGTAGCGGCCGCCGACGCTGAAGCGGCCGGCGCCGGTCAGCGCCAGCGCGACGGCGGTGAACAGGTACATCGCCTGCAGCTCGAGCGCGTAGCCGCCCTCGCGGTCGAGGCTGAAGAGCTGTCCGGTATGCACGGCGAGCACGGCGACGATCATGTTGATCGTGATCAGGACCGCCGCCAGGCGCGTCCAGACGCCGATGATGAGGAAGATCGGAGCGACGATCTCGCCGACATAGACGCCCCAGGCGAGCGCCGTCGGCAGGTTCGCCTTTGCGAGCACGCCGGTGATCTCCGCCGGCGGCGGCGGCAGCTTGCTGATGCCGTGCAGCAGGATCAAGAGGCCGAGCACCAGCCGCAGGATCAAGAGAGCGGCGTCGACACCGCCGTCGCGGTTGCCACCGGCGCGATGCGAAAGAATGGCCATCCACTTCCTCCAGGAACAGTTGTCGTCCGGCGTGCAGCCCGGCTGCGCGCGAGGATAACGTGCCCGTTGCGGCGCCGCAGATCGCGGCCGCGAAGCGGCAGCCGCTAAGCTCCTTGCCCCAGGGTCGATGCCATCGCCCTTCGCACCGCCCGCGTGAACGAGCCACCCTTCAACCTGCGCCAGATCGCGTTGCCTGCGTTCGGGCCGACGTTCCTGTTCGCGCTCGGCGAAGGCGCGATCCTGCCGGTGATCGCGCTCACCGTCCGCCAGCTCGGCGGCTCGGTCGCGCTCGCCGCGCTGATGGTGACGCTGATCGGCATCGGCTCGCTCGTCTCCAACATCCCGGCCTCGCTCATCACCGCGCGCTGGGGCGAACGCTGGGCGATCGTCGGCGCCGCGCTCTGGGGCGCGCTCGGCATGGCGCTGTGC
>DASXIP010000176.1:0-3862 GCA_036497875.1 Caldimonas sp. | reverse complement strand
CACCAGCATCTTCTGGAGCGAGAGCCGGGCCGCCGAGGGCGGTCGCAGCGTCGTCGTCGAGCGCCGCGACGACGGTCGCACCGTCGACCGTACGCCGGCGCCGTTCAACGCCCGCACGCGCGTCCACGAGTACGGCGGCGGCGCCTTTGCGCTCGCGGCCGACGGCGAGCTCTTCTTCAGCCATGACGACGACCAGCGCATCTACCGCGTGCGCGAAGGCGAGTCGCCGCGCGCCGTCACGGCAGCGAGCGCGAGGCGATTCGCCGACGCCGTCTTCGACCGCGCGCGCAATCGCCTGATCGCCGTTCGCGAAGACCATGGCGACGACGCCATCGCCGCAGGCCCGGCCGGCGAGGCCGTCAACACGATCGTCGCCATCGATCTCGCGAGCGGCGTCGAGACCGTGCTCGCGCACGGCCACGACTTCTTCTCGAGCCCGCGCCTCTCGCACGACGGCCGCCGACTCGCTTGGCTGGCGTGGGACCACCCGCGCATGCCGTGGCAGGGCAGCGAGCTCTGGGTCGCCGAGCTCGACGCGCACGACGGCGTGCCGTGGGCGCCGCGCAGGGTCGCCGGCGGCGCGAACGAATCGATCTGCCAGCCCGAGTGGTCGCCCGACGACACGCTGCACTTCGTCTCCGACCGCAGCGGCTGGTGGAACCTCTACCGCCAGCGCGACGGCGCCATCGCAACGCTCCATTCGATGGCCGCCGAGTTCGCCGAGCCGCATTGGGGATTCGGTGGCTCGAAGTACGGCTTCGAGGCCGACGGCAGCATCGTCTGCGCGTTCGAGCGGGACGGCCGCTCGCAGCTGGCGCGTATCGGCGTCGACGGGGGCTTCGCGCCGATCGCAACGCCGTTCTGCGCGATCCGCGACGTCCGCGTCGGCGCCGGCTTCGTCGCCTGCCTCGCGGCGTCGGAGACCGAGGTCCAGGCGGTCGTCCGCATCGATCTCGCCAGCGGCGCACGGCAGGCGCTTCGCCGCGCGAGCGAGCTTCGTCTCGACACCGACGACATCGCGGTCGCCGAGCCGATCCGCTTTGCCGGCAGCGGCGGCGAGACGACGTTCGCGTTCCTCTACCGGCCGCGCAACCGCGCGTTCGAGGGACCTCCCCGCGAGCGGCCGCCGCTGCTCGTCGTCAGCCACGGCGGCCCGACCGGGTCGACCGACGCGGCGCTGCGCCTCTCGTACCAGTTCTGGACCAGCCGCGGCTTTGCGATCGTCGACGTCGACTACGGCGGCTCAGCCGGCCACGGTCGCGCGTACCGCGAGCGGCTCGACGGCCGCTGGGGCGAGGTCGACGTCGACGACGTCGTCGCCGCCGCGCGCTACGCCGTCGCGCGCGGCGATGCCGACGGCGATCGCGTCGCGATCCGCGGCGGCAGCGCGGGCGGCTACACGACGCTCGCGGCGCTGACGTTTCGCGACTTCTTCCGCGCCGGCGCGAGTCACTACGGCGTCAGCGACCTCGAGACACTGGCGCGCGACACCCACAAGTTCGAGTCGCGCTACCTCGATTCGCTGATCGGGCCGTGGCCGGAGCGCGCCGATCTTTACCGGGCGCGCTCGCCGATCCATCACGCCCACCGCATGACGAAGCCGCTGATCGTCTTCCAGGGCGAGGAAGACAAGGCGGTCCCGCCGAGCCAGGCCGAGACGATGGTGGAGGCGCTGCGCGCCAAGGGGCTGCCGGTCGCCTACCTGCTGTTTGCCGGCGAGCAGCACGGCTTCCGGCGCGCGGCGACGATCCGTCGCGTCCTCGAGGCCGAGCTGTCGTTCTACGGCCGGATCTTCGGTTTCGTCCCGGCCGGCGCGATCGAGCCGGTCGCGATCGAGAACCTGCCGGCCCCGGCGACGGGCGCGGCGTAACGACCCTTGCCGATCGTCACAGACCGGCGCGCCGGCGAGGGCTACCCTCGCGGGCAGGAGACAGCTGCTACGGACAGCGCATGAAAGCGAGCTGGCGAACCCTCTGGGTCGGAAACGACATCGTCGTCTATCGCGACGACGTCGAGGTCGATCGCCTGCCGGGCGATCGCATCGCACGCGTCTTTCTCCTCTACCGCGGCCAAGGCGATACGCCGGGCGACATCGCGCTCAGCATCGTCGAGCTCGCGGGCGACGAGGGCTATGCGGTGTTCGAGGCCGAGACCGGGTTTGCCGGCCGCGTTAACTTCGAGCGCCAGGCGTTCTGGCACGAGCGCCAGTGCGTCCACTGGGTAGCGGCGGCAGCGGCAGTACTACCATGGCGCTCGCGGCTGCCGGCGTGGCGCGGCGACGCTGGCGCGCGGGCGTTTCGCCGCATCGCGCGGGCCGAGCTCGCCGCCTCGGTCGAGCGCTGGCCGGCCGGCGCGCCGCAGAGCTGGGAAGACCGCAAGCGCCGCCGCATCGAACGCAGCCGCCCGTTCGGCTACGCGCACGGCGCGCACGCCTGAGGGCGCTCGCGCAGCGGCGATCTCGTGAAGAGCGACGCTGCCGGCGTCGGGCAGCGCATTGCCAGCGAGTACCCGGTCGTCGCCGAGGTGCAGTGCCGACTCAGCGACGCCGCGCTCCGCTGTCCTCGATGACCTCGCCGTCCTCCTTCGCGAAGAGCGGCAACTTGCCGACGGGGAGCAGCTCCAGCACCTCCTCCGATGGACGGCAAAGCTTCGTGCCGAGCGACGTTCGGACCACCGGTCGGTTCATCAGGATGGGGTGTTCGCCGATCAAATCCAGCAATTGATCGTCAGTCCACTTCGGATCATCCAGGCCGAGCTCAGCATACGGTGTCCCCTTCTCGCGCAGCAGCGCGCGCACAGGCATTGCCATTTCCGCAAGCAGCGCCGTCAGCTCGCCCCTGGAGGGTGGCGTCTTGAGGTATTCGACGACGGTCGGTTCGATGCCGGCGTGGCGAATGAGCGCGAGCGTATTGCGCGAGGTGGCGCACGCGGGGTTGTGATAGATCAGGACGTCAGCCATGGGTGGTAGCGGCGATGCCGGAAGATGTCGGAGCTTGCTCCGAAGGTCGCTTGAGCAACCGATGGCAAAGGACCGCAAGCGCCGCACCGGTCAGCTCCGCTGCGACGAACGCGGGGGCGCTGGAGGGCGCGATGCCCGCGAAGGTGTCGCTCAGCATTCGCCCGAAGACGGCCGCTGGATTGGCGAACGAAGTCGATGCCGTGAACCAGTAGGCCGCACCGATGTAAGCCGCGACCAGTGCGGCGACTCGCCGCGGCGGTGCGCGCAGGATGACCAGGACGAGTCCAAAGGTGGCCACGGCCTCCGCCAGCCACTGGCCGTGTCCGCTTCGGAGCTTGGTCGAGAGCTGGAGGACGTTCAGGTCGAACATCGCGTGCGCCAGCCACGCCCCGAGGGCAGCTCCTATGAGCTGCGCTGCGATGTACGGCAACAGCGACGAACGAGGAAGCTCGCCCCGAACGGCCAGGACGAGCGACACCGCGGGGTTGAAGTGCGCACCTGAGACCGGCGCGAACACTTCGATCAGCACGAAGAGGCCGCCCACGGTCGCCAGAGTGTTCGCAAGCAGGACCATGGCGACGTTGCCGCCAGCCAGGCGCTCGCCCATGACGCCCGAGCCGATAACGACGGCCAACAAGAGCGCGGTGCCCAAGCACTCCGACAGCAGCTTCTGGCGCAGCGTCATCACGTTCGGCAGCAGCACGAAGCCGCCTTGACCGGAATGGCCACGGGCTTGCCGCGAGGCGGGCTGCCGGCACAGCACTCGGCCGGTTGCTCAGCCGCGACGGGCTTGGTTTCGTTGAAGGTCGGGATGCTGTCGAGCGTATGGAACTGCTCCCAGGCGACGCCATCCGGGTCGGTCACCCAGTACTTGTCGCTGCGGGCGTAGCAACAGGTGGTCTC
>DASXIP010000175.1:0-2300 GCA_036497875.1 Caldimonas sp. | reverse complement strand
GAGGCGGCGATCCGGACGGCCGGACGGACGCGGCGGACGCGCAGGCAGGACGCAACGCCGCGCGCGCGATGCAATGGCGGCCATGGACATCACGATCGACGACAGCTGCTTCGACTTGCGCAAGCACCAGATCATGCGTTTTGACGACGCCACCGGCACCGACATCGTCTGCCTGCGCGGCGAGCTCTGGCTGACCCAGGACGGCGACCTGCGCGACGTCGTGCTCGCTCCGGGCGAGCACTTCACGCTCGACTGCGACGGCGTCGCCCTCGTCTCGGCCTTGCTGCCGAGCAGCGTCTGCGTCGAGGCTCCGGTCGCAGCCGCGCAGCCGGGGCAGGACCTGGGCGTGCGGGCGCGGATGGCGCTCTCGGGTGCTCGCTCGCCAGTGCGAGCGGCGCCTCCGTTCGCCGTTCGGCCGCAGTGACTCGCCAGCGGAGTTCGCCGTGACGACGGCTGTGGGCCGCGACGCCGGCCACCTTGCCCGCGTCTACATCTGGATGGCTGGTGGCGCCAAGGCAGCGCTCGACGCCGGCACGATCGAAGTCGAGTCGCTCGGTCTGCCGCAGGCGCGGAACGATCAGCTCATCGACCTCGGGGCGGGCTTCGGCAAGTACGCGATTGCGCCCGCAGAGCGCGACGCGCCCGTGCTCGCGATCGATGCTTCCGCAGAACTCGTCGCATCGCTGCGCACGCTCGCCGGCGACTTGCCGATCGGCAGCAGCGGCGACGATCTGCACGCGTTCGCGTGCCACCTCGAGGAGCCCGCCGGTGCCGGGCTGTCCATGGGGGATGCGGTGACGCACCTGCCGACCATCGACGACGTCGGCAGGCTCGTCGGCGACGCATCGTCGATGCTCGCGCCGGGAGGCACGCTGACGTTCTCGTTTCGCGACCAGCCGGTGCCGCGATCAGGAACCGATCGCGTCATTCCGGGCGACCGTGACGACGACCGCCTGCTCACCTGCTTCCTCGAATTCGACGCCGAGCTGGTGCGCGTTCACGACCTGCTGCAGGAGCGCACGTCCGCCGGCTGGCAGACGCGGGTCAGCGTTCATCCGAAGCTGCGCCTCGCCCCCGATCGCCTGATCGCGATGCTCACTGCGCTCGGCTTCACCGTGCGCCGCGACGCCAGCGCCGGTGGGATGGTCCGGGTCGTCGCGAAGAAGCCTCGCTAGGCGACGAACAGCGTCGCCGGGCGCTCGACGAGCTCACGCACGCGCTGAATGAACGCCGCCGCGTCGGCGCCGTCGACGACGCGGTGGTCGAACGACGACGACAGGTTCATCAGCTGGCGCGCGACGATCGCACCGTCGCGCACCGCCGGCCGCAGCGCGACGCGGTTGACGCCGACGATCGCGACCTCGGGATGGTTGATCACCGGCGTCGACACGATGCCGCCGAGCTTGCCGAGGCTCGTGATCGTGATCGTCGAGCCGCTGAGCTCGTCGCGCACCGCCTTGCCGCTGCGCGCCGAATCGGCGAGGCGCGCGATCTCGGTGGCGCTCGACCACAGGTCGTGCGCCTGCGCATCGCGCAGCACCGGAACGACGAGCCCGGCCGGCGTCTGCGTCGCGATGCCGACGTGGACGGCGGCGTGGCGCGTGAGCACCCCCGCCTCGTCGTCGAAGCGGGCATTGACCATCGGGAAGTCGCGCACCGCGAGGACGACGGCGCGGACCAGGAACGGCAGCAGCGTGAGGTGCGCGCGCGAATCGCCCCACTTCGCGTTCAGGTGCGTGCGCAAGCCTTCGATCTCGGTGACGTCGAGCTCCTCGACGTACGTGTAGTGCGGAATGCGGCGCTTCGATTCCTGCATCTTCTGGGCGATGCGACGGCGCAGGCCGACGATCTTGATCGCTTCGGTCGCGTCGCTCGCCGGCAGAGCGCCGCGCGGCGCCGGCACGGGACGCGCGCCGGCGCGCGCTGCTTGCGCGTCGAGATCGGCGCGTGTGATGCGGCCGGCGATGCCGGTCGCGGCGACATTCTTCAAGTCGACGCCGAGCTCCCAGGCGCGAGCACGGACGGCAGGCGATGCGATCGGGCGGCTGCCTGCCGCGGCGCGAGCCGATGGCGCGGCACTCGACGCGACTGCAGGCTTCGCTTCGTTTGCGGGCTTTGAAGCGGCTGCGGGCTTCGGCTCGACTGCCTTCGGCGGAGCTGCACCCGTCGGCGCTCGCTCCGCGTTCGGCGTCTGCGCTGGCGCTAGCGGCGTCGAAGCGGCCGCGCTGCCTTCGACCTCGATCGAGATTAGCTCCGATCCGACCGCGAGCATCTGCCCGACCTCGCCGCCGAGCGCGAGC
>DASXIP010000174.1:0-2250 GCA_036497875.1 Caldimonas sp. | reverse complement strand
AAGACCGAGATCAGCGCGCGCGCCTACCGGATCCTCGTCGACGAGGTCGGCTTCGCGCCCGAGGACATCATCTTCGACCCCAACATCTTCGCGATCGCGACCGGCATCGAGGAGCACGACAACTACGCGGTCGACTTCATCGAGGCAACGCGCTGGATCAAGGCGAACCTGCCGGGTGCCAAGGTCTCGGGCGGCGTCTCCAACGTGAGCTTCTCGTTTCGCGGCAACGACCCGGTGAGGGAGGCCATCCACACCGTCTTTCTCTACCACGCGATCCGGGCCGGGATGGACATGGGGATCGTCAACGCCGGCATGGTCGGCGTCTACGACGATCTCGACCCCGAGTTGCGCGAGCGTGTCGAGGACGTCGTCCTCAACCGCAGGAAGGACGCCGGCGAGCGGCTGGTCGAGATCGCCGAGCGCGCCAAGGGCGCAGCGCGCGACGACTCGGCGCGGCTCGCCTGGCGCGGCACGACCGAGCATCCGAAGACGGTCGACGAGAAGCTGTCGCATGCGCTCGTCCACGGCATCACCGACTTCATCGTCGAGGACACCGAAGCCGCATGGCAAGCGATCCAGGCCCGCGGCGGCCGGCCGCTGCACGTCATCGAAGGGCCGCTGATGGCCGGCATGAACATCGTCGGCGACCTGTTCGGCCAGGGCAAGATGTTCCTGCCGCAGGTGGTGAAGTCGGCGCGCGTCATGAAGCAGGCGGTCGCTCACCTGCTGCCTTACATCGAAGCCGAGAAGGTCGCGCTCGTCGAAGGCGGCGGCGAGGCGAAGGCGAAGGGCAAGATCGTCATCGCGACCGTCAAGGGTGACGTTCACGACATCGGCAAGAACATCGTCACCGTCGTCCTCCAGTGCAACAACTTCGAGGTCGTCAACATGGGCGTGATGGTCCCGTGCCAGGACATCCTCGCCAAGGCGAAGGTCGAGGGCGCCGACATCATCGGCCTGTCGGGCCTCATCACGCCGAGCCTGGAGGAGATGCAGCACGTCGCCGCCGAGATGCAGCGCGACGAGTTCTTCCGCGTCGCCAAGATTCCACTCCTGATCGGTGGCGCGACGACGAGCCGCGTCCACACCGCGGTCAAGATCGCGCCGCACTACGACGGCCCGGTCGTCTACGTTCCCGACGCGAGCCGCTCGGTCGGCGTCTGCAGCGAGCTGCTCTCGGACGAGCGCGCCGCCGCATACGTTGCCGAAGTCGAAGCCGACTACGAACGCGTGCGCGCGCACCACGCAAGCAAGAAGGCGACGCCGCTCGTCGCGCTCGCCGAGGCGCGCGCCAACAAGACGGCGATCGACTGGAGCGCGTACTCGCCGCCAGTGCCGAAGTTCATCGGCCGCCGCGCGCTGAAGAACCAGGACCTCGCCGAGATCGCCGAGGTCATCGACTGGGGTCCGTTCTTCCAGACCTGGGAGCTCGCGGGTCCCTATCCGGCGATCCTCAACGACGAGATCGTCGGCGAGTCGGCGCGTCGGCTGCTGTCCGACGGCAGGCGCATGCTGCGCCGGGTGATCGAGGGAAGGTGGCTGCGCGCCGGCGGCGTCGTCGGCCTCTATCCGGCAGCGACGGTCGGCGACGACGATATCGAGATCTACCGCGACGCGTCGCGAACCGAGGTGCTGTTCACCTGGCGCGGGTTGCGCATGCAATCCGTGCGTCCGGTCGTCGACGGCGTCAAGCGGCCGAACCGCTGCCTCGCCGATTTCATCGCGCCGAAAGAGTCCGGGCGCAGCGACCACATCGGCCTGTTCGCGGTCACCGCTGGCCTCGGCGCCGAGCAGAAGGAGCGGCAGTTCGCCGCCGACCTCGACGACTACAGCGCGATCATGCTGAAGGCGCTCGCCGATCGCCTCGCCGAGGCGTTCGCCGAGCTGCTGCACCGGCGCGTGCGGACCGACCTCTGGGGTTACTCGCCGGACGAGGCGCTCGACGTTGCCGACCTCGTCGCCGAGCGCTACCGCGGCATCCGCCCCGCACCGGGATATCCGGCGTGCCCCGACCACACCGTCAAGCGCGAGCTCTTCCGCGTCCTCGGCGCCGACGAGATCGGCATGTCGCTGACCGAGAGTCTGGCGATGCTGCCGGCGGCGAGCGTTTCGGGCTTTTATCTCTCGCATCCCGAGGCGCGTTACTTCAATGTCGGCAAGATCGGCGCCGACCAGCTGAAGAGCTGGGCCGAGCGCGGCGCGAGCAGCGTCGCCGACGCCGAGCGCGCGCTGGCGCCGCTGCTCTAGGAC
>DASXIP010000173.1:0-3124 GCA_036497875.1 Caldimonas sp. | reverse complement strand
TCGCTGCCGGGAGCGAGCGAGAGCAGGACGCTGCGCGCAGCGTCGTTGTTGCTGGTCTTGTTCATCTCGCGCACGACTTCGCCGACCGGGGTCAGCAGCTCGCTCGACCAGTGCACGCGGTGCGGCCGCGCCGACGCGCCGCCGCGCTCGACGACGCGGCCGCGCAGCGTGCCGCCGGCTTCGGCCCAGAGCGCGGCAACCATGCGCGGCGCCGGGATCGGCTGTGCGTGCGCGGCACCGAGCTCGGGGTCGAGCCGTACGCCAGGCGGCGGCGCGACGTACGCGATGTCGTCGGCCGGGCAGTCGGCTCGCCAGCGGCCGCGCACCCAGAGCTGCAGCGGCGGCCCGGCGTCGATCTCGTCGGGCGTCTTCCAGCGAGCCCAGGCGGCGCAACCGCCGCCCATAGAGACGTCGTTGACGATGCGCACGTTGGCCGGGCTCGGCTTCAGCGTCACGATCGCGCGATCGCCCGCCGCCGGTTTCACCGAGACGAGCAGCTTGCCGAGGTTGTAGCTGCGGGCGTCGACGGGCACCTCGGCATCGCGCTCGGCGACCGTCGTGGCCGCCTGCTTCGGATCGAGCTCGTGGAGCAGCGCGACGTCGTCGAGGACGACGTTGCCGGCGATCGTCTCGAGGCCTTCGTCGCGCATCTGCCGGAACCAGCGGCGCAGCTCGTTGCCGGTGAGGCCGACGGCACCGCCGACGATGACGAGGTCGCCGGCGAGGCGGCCGCCGACGACCGGGCCGGTCGCGTAGGCCGTCGTTCGCCAGCGATGCTGCGGGCCGAGCAGCTCGAGCGCCGCGAGCGAGGTGACGACCTTCGTCGTCGACGCGAGCAGGAACGGCCGCTCGGCGTGGTAGGCGACGAGCGGCACGTCGGCGTCGACCGGACGGACGTCGAACGCGAAGCTCGTCGCCGGCAGGCCCGAGCGGCGCAGGATCGCGGCGACCGCAGGCGGCAGGGTGTTCGTCGCCGCGTTCGCCCTTGTGTCGGCCGCGACGGGCCGTTCGGGCTTGTCTGCATGCACGCGCGCGGCGAGCGCATCGCCGGCTGCGAGCAGCGAGCCGAGGCAGACGGCGACTCCGAGCGCTCGCCTGGCTGCAAACCGACGTGCCATGGTGGGGCGGGACCCCGCCGGCCTCGCATCGGCGCGGAGGCGGAGGTCGACGAGGATAGAAGAAGATCCGCCGGCGAGGCAATCGGCGTGCGCAGACCGCGGGGCGGATCCCCCCATTCGCGCGGGGCGGCGGGCTCAGTCCTCGAGCTCGGCCTTTGCCATCTCGACGTCGAGACGTTCCATCGCGTCGAGCGGCTCGCAGGCGGCGGCGTCTTCGTACAACTTGGTCGCCTCCTTCATGCGCTTGTCGCCCTCGAGCATGACGAGGCCGTTCGCGTATTCGATCATCGCAATCGCCGACTTCGGATTGAGCTTGAGCGCCGTCTTGTAATGCAGCAGGCCGGCATCCTTGCTCGCGCCCTGCGTGCGACCGAGCAGCGAGCCGACCTTGTCGATGATCTCGGCGTGGAACGCACCGAGGGCGGTGTGCGCGTCGGCGTGCTTGGGTGCGAGCTGGATCGCGGTCTCGAGCGCGTTCTTCACCCTGGCGCCGAGCCCCTGCGCGAGCGCCTTCGCGATGCTGATGCCCTGGCTATAGCGGCCGAGCGCGTAGGCCATGCAGTACCACGCGTTGGCTTCCTTCGGCGCCTCGCGGGCACGCTTCTCGGCGCGCTCGGCGACCTCGAACAGGAGCGCGAGCTTGGTCTTTTCGCTGGGCTCGAGGTAGGTCGCATAGATCGCCTGCGATTTGTTGGCGACCGTCATGCCGCCGCTCGCGCCGGCGGCGTGTGCCTTCAGCCCGGCCTCGGTCGCTTTCTGGAAGTCGCCGGCGTGGAACAGCTGCCAGGCCGCGAGCACCTTGTCGTCGCCCGGCAGCGGCTCGACGTCGCCGGTATGGAGGCGCGCCCATTTCTTCTTCAGCGTCGCGGCGTCGTAGTGGTAGGCGTCCGCATCGTGCGGAAAGGCGGTCCATTTGGCCATCTCAGTCTCCCGGGAGGTTCGTCGTCGTGTAGCGGCCGGCGAGCGCCTGCAGATGCGAACGCTGCGCGCTGTCGAGATACGGTTGCAGGAGGCTCAGCACGTGGAACGCGCCGCGCAGCAAGGCGGCGCTCGCCGCCTCGGGCTCGAGCGCCCGGCGCGGGTCGCGCACGTACTCGAAGCTCAGCCAGTAAGTGAGGACGACGACCATCGCCGTCGCCACCGGCTCGGCGTCGCGCGCGGCGATCTCGAGGCCGCTGCCGGCGGCAAGGCCGTCGAGCACCGCCCGCACCGCGCGGGTCTTGCGTTCGAGGACGAACTTGAAGTGCGACTCGAGCTTGCGGTTGTTCGAGAGCAGGTCGTTGAGGTCGCGGTAGAGGAAGCGGTACGACCAGATCAGCTCGAACATCATGTGGAAGAAGAGCCAAGCGTCCTCGACGTCGTGGACGCCGTCGGCTGCGCGCAGCAGTTCGGTCAGCTTGTGGTCGTAGCGGTCGTAGAGCTTGGTGATCAGCTCCTCCTTGGCGGGATAGTGGTAGTAGAGGTTGCCGGGGCTGATGCCGAGCTCGGCCGAGATCAGCGTCGTCGAGACGTTCGGCTCGCCGAAGCGGTTGAACAACTCGAGCGTGGTGTCGAGGATCCGTTCGGCCGTCCGCCGCGGCTTCTTGGTCTGGGTGGCCATGGCTGCAATCGATCGCGGGCCAATCTAGCACGGCATCCAGGCGTGCCCATCGGTTGGCTCCCTACAATCATGCGAGCCATGCCGGCCGTCTCGTTCGTCAACGTCGCCAAGACGTATCCCTCGCCGCGCGGTGACGTGCGCGCTCTCGCGGGAGTCAGCTTCGACATCCAGGAGGGCGAGTTCTTCGGCCTGCTCGGCCCGAACGGTGCCGGCAAGACGACGCTGATCAGCATCCTCGCAGGCCTGGCGCGGGCGACGGCCGGCAGCGTCTCGGTCCTCGGCCACGACGTTCGCACCGACTACGCGGCGGCGCGAAGGAAGCTCGGCGTCGTCCCACAGGAGCTGGTCTTCGACCCGTTCTTCACCGTGCGCGAGGCGCTGCGCATCCAGGGCGGTTACTTCGGCG
>DASXIP010000172.1:0-3091 GCA_036497875.1 Caldimonas sp. | reverse complement strand
ACGCGCTTCGACGAGCCCGGCGTCTTCATGATGTTCGAGGAGACCGCCGACGAGCTCGCCGCCAACGTGCGCTCGCTCGGCTTCGATCTCGACAAGCTTATCCGGCAGAAGAAGGTCGCGCTCGACCACGTCCACGTCGAGCGGAGCGAGATCGAGGAGACCGGGCAGTACGACCTCGAAGGGCTCTTCATCCGTCTCGGCCACGCGATCGAATCGGTCCGCGCCAAGCGGGTCGTCATCGACACGCTCGAGGCGCTGTTCTCGGGCCTGTCGGATCACGCCGTTCTGCGCGCCGAGCTGCGGCGCCTCTTTCGCTGGCTCAAGGACCGCGGCATGACGGCGGTGATCACGGCCGAGCGCGGCGCCGAGACGCTGACGCGCTACGGCCTCGAGGAGTACGTCGCCGACTGCGTGATCCTGCTCGACCATCGCGTCACCGACCAGGTCTCGACGCGGCGGCTGCGCGTCGTCAAGTACCGCGGCTCGCCGCACGGCACCAACGAGTACCCGTTCCTGATCGGCGTCGGCGGGATCGTCGTCCTGCCGATCACGTCGCTGCGCCTCGACCACGCCGCCCCGACCGAGCGCGTGCCGACCGGCATCGCCAAGCTCGACGAGATGCTCGACGGCAAGGGCTTCTATCGCGACAGCAGCGTTCTCGTCTCGGGTGCACCCGGCACCGGCAAGAGCAGCATCGGCGCGCGTATCGCTGCGGCGGCCTGCGGGCGGGGCGAGCGCGTCCTGCTGTTCTCGTACGAGGAGTCGGCGGGGCAGCTCGTTCGCAACATGCGATCGATCGGCATCGACCTCGAGCGCTGGCTGAAGAAGGGGCTGCTTCGCATCCACGCCTCGCGGCCGACGCTGCAGGGGCTCGAGCAGCACCTCGTCCTGATGTACGAGGCGGTGCGCGGCTTCGGGCCGGCCGTCGTCGTCGTCGACCCGATCAGCAACCTGACGTTGCACGCCGAGGACGCCGGCTTGAAGCCGACCCTGATGCGGCTGATCGACTTCCTCAAGCAGAGCCACGTGACGGCGATCTTCACGAGCCTGATCAGCGATGCCGGGATCGCCATCGCCGAGACCGAGGTGGGCGTCTCGTCGCTGATGGACACCTGGCTGCTGCTCTCGAACCTGGAGGCGAACGGCGAGCGCACGCGGGCACTCCAGGTGGTCAAGTCGCGCGGCATGCCGCACTCGAACGTGGTCCGCGAGTTCGTCTTCTCCGATCGCGGCATCGATCTGCTCGATGTCCATCTCGACAGCGGCCGGGTCCTGACCGAGCGCTTGCGAGTGGGCGCGCAAAATGCCAAGGACGTTGCGAAGGGGCGAGCCCCCGCCGCCGTTCCGGCCAGGAGGAAGCCATGAAAGGGAGTGCCGTCAGCGAGCCGGAGAAGCCTGCGCGGGCGCAGCAGGCCGAATGGCAGCTTCGCCTCTACGTCGCCGGGGCGACCGCCAAGTCGGTCGCCGCGCTCGCCAACCTGCGCTGCCTGTGCGAGAGCCATCTCGCCGGCCGCTACGAGATCGAAGTGATCGACCTGCTCGTCAACCCGAAGCTCGCCGCCGGTGACCAGATCCTCGCCGTGCCGACGCTCGTCCGCAAGTTCCCGGAGCCGATCCGCAAGATCATCGGCGACCTCTCGGACGAAGCGCGCGTCTTGGTCGGCCTCGACGTCAGGGCGATGCGCTAGGCCAGGCTGCCCATGAGCGCAGAGTTCGACGCCGCCGTCGCCGCCGCGCAGGCCATGCGCGTCGTCTTGCGGCTCTTCATCAGCGGGCCGACGCCGCGCTCGGCGCAGGCGATCGTCAACGTCCGCGAGCTGTGCGAGGCGAGCCTGGCCGGTCGCTACGACCTGACGGTGGTCGACCTGTCGCAGTCGCCGGCGCTGGCATCGCAGCACCAGATCATCGCCGCGCCGACGCTCGTGCGCGAGCTGCCGCTGCCGCAGCGCAAGTTCATCGGCGACATGTCGAACAGCGCCCGGATCCTGCGCGGCCTCGACGTCGTCGCCACGCCGGCTTAGCCGCCGGCGCGAGCGAGCCCAGGGCGATGTCCGGGAATCGAGCCGACGCCGAGCATGCGCGTGAGCTGGCGGCGCTGCGCGTCCAGCTCGACGAAGCCGAGCAGACGCTGCAGGCGATCCGCTCGGGCGAGGTCGACGCTCTCATCGTCGACGACGCGATCTACACGCTCGACAGTGCCAACGCAGTGTCGAACCGGCTGCGCAGCGACGTGTTGGCGCAGATGAAGGACGCCGTCGTCGCGGTCGATCTCGGCGGCCGCTTGATCTTCCTCAACGCTGCCGCCGAGTGCCAATACGGGCTCGCTGCCTCGGCGGCGCTCGGCCATCCGCTCGAGATGCTCTACCGCGTGCGCTGGTACAGCGATGACGACCGCGCGCACGCCGAGCGCGAGCTGCGCGAGACCGGCTCGTGGCGCGGCGCGAGCATGCACGTTCGCGGCGACGGCGTCGAGCTGCACGCCGAGTCGACCGTGACCGCGTTGCGCGACGCGAGCGGCGCCGCCATCGGTCGGCTGATCGTCAGCCGCGACGTCAGCGAGCGCTACCACGCCGCGGCCTCGCTGCAGGCTGCGATGCGCGAGCTGGCGCGCAGCCAGCGCGAGTTCTCGACGCTGGTCGAGAATTCGCCGTTCATCTTCGCCCGCTTCGACCGCGCGCTCCGCCACAGCTACGTCAGCCCGCAGGTCGAGAAGGTCACCGGCGTGCCGCCCGATTTCTTCGTCGGCAAGACGCACGCCGAGACCGGCATGCCGGCAAAGCTCTGCGAAGAATGGGATGCGCTTCTCGAGCGCGCGTTCCAGACCGGGCAGGTCGGCGAGGCACGCTTCTCGTTCACGACGCCGACTGGCGAAGCCCTCTGCTTCGAAACGCGCCTGGTCCCGGAAATCGCGGCCGACGGCAGCGTCGGCTCGGTGCTCTCGGTCGCGAACGACGTCACCGAGCGCGAAGTCGCCGATACCGAGCGGCGCGCTGCCGCCGAGGCGCTGCGCGAGGCCGACCGGAGGAAGGACGTCTTCATCGCGACGCTCGCCCACGAGCTGCGCAACCCGCTGGCGCCGATCGGCAACGCG
>DASXIP010000171.1:0-5806 GCA_036497875.1 Caldimonas sp. | reverse complement strand
CCGGGAGCGCTGTGGGCGCGCATGACGCTGCCGTTCCAGCTCAACCACATCAACGTCTGGTTGCTGCGCGACGTGGCCGCCGCCGGGCCCGGCGTTCCGGCGCGCGAGGGCTGGAGCATCGTCGACTGCGGCATCGACAGCGCGGCGACGCGCGACGCCTGGGAGGAGATCTTCGCGACCGCGCTCGGCGGCCTGCCGGTGCTGCGCGTCATCGTCACCCACATGCACCCCGACCACATCGGCTGCGCGCACTGGCTGTGCGAGCGCTGGGACTCGCGCCTGTGGATCAGCGCCACCGACTACGGCATCGCCCGGATGGCGACGCGTGCGAGCGCCGGCTTCGGCGGCCCGCTGTCGGCGGCGTTCATGGCGCAACACGGCATGGCGGTCGACCGCGAGAAGGTCGGCGGCGTCGCCGCGCGCAGCAACTATTACAAGAGCCTCGTCCCGGACGTGCCGGCGTCGTACCGGCGCCTCCTCGGCGGCGGCCGCATCGCGATCGGCAGCGGCGCCGGACGCGCCGACTGGACCTGCCACGCCGGCTACGGCCACGCGCCCGAGCACATCGCGCTCCATGGCGAGAGCGCGCGCGTCCTGATCAGCGGCGACATGGTGCTGCCGCGCATCTCGACCAACGTCAGCGTCATCGACGTCGAGCCCGAGGCCGACCCGCTGACGCTCTACCTCGACTCGATCGAGCGGATGCGCGCGATCGACCCCGGCGTCCTCGTCCTGCCGTCGCACGGGCTGCCGTTCAAGGGCCTGCACACCCGGATCGGCCAGCTGCAGGCGCACCACGACGAGCGCTTCGCCGAAACGATCGAGGCGTGCGCCGCCGCACCGCAGAGCGCGTTCGAGCTCGTCCCGGTGCTCTTCAAGCGCCCGCTCGACCTGCACCAGATGACGTTCGCGATCGGCGAGTCGATCGCCCATCTGCACGCGCTCTGGTATCGCGGCAAGCTCGAGCGCCTGATCGGCGCCGACGAGGTGATCCGCTTCCGGACGATCTGACGCCGGCGTCAGGTCTCGGTGTGGCCGGCGCGGCGCAGGCGCGACCGCGCCTCGCGGTAGTCCGGCAGCACCGACTCCACGACCTGCCAGAAGCGCGGACCGTGGTTCATCTCGCGCAAGTGCGCGAGCTCGTGGGCGACGACGTAGTCGATCGTCGCCAGCGGATGCTCGATCAGCCGCCAGTGGAGGCGCACCGAGCCGTTGGCGTTGGCGCTGCCCCAGCGCGTCGCCGCCGACGACAACGAGAGGCGGCGCACGCGAACGCCGAGCCGCGCGGCGAAGTGCGCCGCGCGCTCGGCGAAGACGCGGCGCGCTTCGCGCTGCAGCCAGCTCTGGACCGCGTCCTGAATGCGCTCGGCCGATGCGTCGCGCGGCAGGCCGATGGCGAGGCGCCGGGCGCCGGCCGGCGGCGCGCCATCGAGCAACGCCGCCTGCCCTGCGGCGAGCACGACGCGCGCCGGGTCGAGGACGACGGTGAGCTTGTCGCCCAGATAGTCGATCGACGTGCCGTCGCGCCAGACGATGCGCGTCGCCTGCGCGCGCTCGGTGCGTTCGCGCTGCTCGGCCAGGCGGGCGACGATCCAGGCCCGTTTTTCCTGCACCGCGGCGTCGATCTCACGCAGCGTCACGCGCTGCGCGGCGCGGACCGTGAGGCCGTACTGGTCAACGACGAAACCGATGCTGCGGCGGCGCACGCGAACGAGGCGGAAGGCGACGACGCGGCCATCGAGCAGCGCCTCGCGCGTCGCCTGCGGATGGTGGAGCGCCTCGCCGCCGACCGGCGCGGGCAACTCCGGCGTACCAGGCGGCAGCGGCAGCGTCGACGCCTCGGGCGGATCGAACAGGCCGCGCTGCAGCAGGTCGACGATGCGGCGCAGGCCGCGCCGAGCGCCCGCCATCGTCATCGGCCTGGCCTCACGCGTACGCCTCCGGATCGAGCCGCCGCATCTCGGCCTCGATCCAGCGCTCGACCTCTCGCATCAAGTCGTCTGCGCTGCGGCCCGCGGGCTCGATCGGCGCGCCGATCGAGATGTCGATCACGCCGGGCCGGAGCAGGAAGCTCTTCCGCGGCCAGCAGCGCGCCGACGTGACGGCGATCGGCACGACCGGCCGCCCGGTCTCGACCGCAAGGCGGGTGCCGCCGACCTTGTACGTGCCCTGGCTGCCGCGCGGCGTCCGCGTCCCTTCCGGGAACATGATCACCCAGTTGCCCTGCGCCATGTAGCGGCGGCCCTGTTCGGCGACCTTCGCCCACGCCTCAGCGCGCTTGCTGCGGTCGATGTGGATGAGGTCCATGCGCGCCATTGCCCAGCCGAAGAACGGAATGAAAAGCAGCTCGCGCTTGAAGACGTAGCAGAGCGGCCGCGGCATCAGCGTCGGGAACGCGAAGGTCTCCCACGTCGACTGGTGCTTGGGCAGCAGGATCACGGACGTTCCCGGCAGGTTCTCTCGCCCCTGCACGCGGGCGCGGACGCCGCAGATTGCGCGCGCGCCCCAGATCGAGAGGCGCAACCAGCCGACGAAGACCCAGTACAGCTTCTCGCCGCGGACAACGATCGAATAGACGAGGCCGACGATCGCCCACGGCATGACCGTGATGATCAGGAAGACGACGAAGATCGCCGAGCGGACGGCGGCGAGCGCTCGCGCGAAGCCGCTCATCGCTCGATCGGGATGAACACCGAATCCGCTTCGTCGATATCGCCGCGCGCGTGCCGCTCGCGCTGGATCAGCTGCTGTGCGAACGCCGCGAGGTCGGCGTGGATGACGGCGTGCGGCATCGCTTTCTTCAGCGCGCGCAGCGCCTCGTCGTCGAGCAGCGCGCCCTTGCCGGTGCGAACGAGGTGCGGAGCGCAGCCCGCGGCGACAGCGGCCTCAAGGTCGCGCGGCGAATCGCCGATCGCGTACGTCTCGCGCAGCGGCACGCCGTAGCGCTCGCCGATCGTCTTCAGCATCCCGGGCAACGGCTTTCGACAGCTGCAGCCGTCGTCGGGGCCATGGGGGCAGAAGAAGACCGCGTCGACGCGGCCGCCGAGGTCCGCCAGGGCGCGGTTCATCTTGGCGTGGATCGCGTTCAGCGCTGCCATGTCGAACAGGCCTCGCGCGAGGCCCGATTGGTTGGTCGCGACGACCGTATGCCAGCCGGCGTGGTTGAGCCGGGCGATCGCCTCGAGCGAGCCCGGGATCGGCAACCACTCGTCGGCAGACTTGACGAAGTCGTCGCGGTCCTCGTTGATCGTGCCGTCGCGGTCGAGGATGATGAGCTTCATCGCCTGCTCAGACCGCCAGCCGCGAAAGGTCGGCGACCCGGTTCATCGTCGTCCTGAGCGCCGCCAGCAAGGCGAGCCGGTTGGCGCGCAGCGCCGGCGCCTCGACGTTGACCATGACCGAGTCGAAGAAGGCGTCAACTGCCGGCTTCAAGCCGGCGAGGAGTCGCAGTGAGCGGGCGTACTCGCCTTGTCCGTAGGCGTCGTCGGCGCGCGTGCCGACGTCGGCGAGCGCGGCAACAAGCGCCTTCTCGGCCGGCTCGGCGAGCAGGCCCTGGTCGATGCGCTCGGTGTCGGCGCCGTCGCTGCGCTTGAGCAGGTTGCCGACGCGCTTGTTGGCGGCGGCGAGCGCCTGGGCCTCGTCCATCGCGAGGAACTCGCGCACCGCGAGAACGCGGCCGAGGACATCGTCGAGCGCCGGTCGCATGCCGATCACCGCCTCGACCGCGCGCGGGTCGTGCTGCGCCGCCAGCTGCTGGAAGTAGCGGTCGTAGACGAAGGTCTCGACCTCGGCGACGACGCCATCCGCGAGTGGCATCGCGAACGTCGTGCGGACGTACTCGAGCAGCGCGCGCAGAGCCGGCGGCCGCGCAGCGGCGTTGCGGCCGACGCGCTGGTAGCTGTCGATCAGGGTCAGCGCGTGGCGTCGCAACGCGTGAGGGTCCTTCTCGCCAGTCGGCTTGAGGCCGATCCCCCAGATGCCGACGAGCGCCTCGGCGCGGTCGGCGATCAGGAGCGCCTCGCCGACCGGGTTCGCCGCTGCGTCGCCGTCATCGCTGTCGCCGCGCCGGTTCGCATACTGATTGCGGATCGCGGCAACGACCTCGGCCGCCTCGCCGTCGTGCGCGGCGTAGTAGCCGCCCATGATCCCTTGCAGCTCGGGGAACTCGCCGACCATGTCGGTCAGCAAGTCGGTCTTGGCGAGCCGGGCGGCGCGCTCGGCGAGCGCGGGGTCGGCGCCGATGCGCTCGGCGATCCAGCGCGCGATCTGCCGCAGGCGCCGGACGCGATCGCCCTGGCTGCCGAGCTTGCCGTGGTAGACGACCTTGTCGAGCCCCGCAACGCGCGACTCCAGCGTGCGCTTCCGGTCCTGGTCGTAGAAGAACTTGGCGTCGGCGAGGCGTGGCCGGACGACGCGCTCATTGCCTTCGACGATGCGTGACGGGTCGGCCGGCCGGACATTGCTGACAACGAGAAAGCGGTTCGTCAGGCGGCCGTCCCGAGCGAGCAGCGGGAAGTACTTCTGATTCGCCTTCATCGTCAGGACCAGGCACTCCGGCGGCACCGCGAGGAACTCGGCGTCGAAGCGGCACAGCAGCACGTTCGGCCGCTCGACGAGCGCGGTGACTTCGTCGCGCAGCTCCTCGTCGTCGATCGGGGCCAGGCCCTCCTTCGTGGCAGCGGTAGCGAGCTGGACGTCGATCTCGGCGCGGCGCTCGGGAAAGCTCGCGATCACGGCGCCGTCGTCGCGCAGCCGGGCGGCGTAGCTGTCGGCGTCGCGCAGCTCGATCGTCGGCAAGCGGGCCTCAAAGCGGTGGCCTTGGGTCGCGCGGCCGGCGGTGAGGCCGAGCACGCTGACCGGCAAGACCTCGCTGCCGTGCAGCGCGACAAGGCCATGTGCCGGGCGGACGAACTCGACCTCGGTCCAACCGTCGGCGAGCTGGTAGCGCATCACCTTGGGAATCGGCAGATTGCGGACGGCGTCGTGCAACGCCGCCTGCAAGCCGCGGGCGAGCGTCGCCCCCTGGACGACGGTGTCAAGAAACAGGCCCTCCTGCTTGCCGTCGGCGCGGCGCTGGAGCCGGGCAACGGCCGACGCATCAGCGCCAATCGCAGCGAGCTTCTTCAGCAGCGCCGGCGTGGCGTGCCCCGCGCCGTCGAGGCCGACGGTCGCCGGCATCAGCTTCACCTGCTCGTGACGTTCAGCAGCCGCGGCGGCAACGCCGGGCACCAAGACCGCGAGCCGGCGCGGGCTTGCGAACGACGTCCAGTCGGACGCGTTGTCCTTCAAGCCGTGGCGAACGAGACCATCGGCGATCCGCTCCGCGAACGCGGCGCCGAGCGCCTTCAGCGACTTCGGCGGCAGCTCTTCGACAAGCAGCTCGACGAGCAGGTTTCGCGCCGCCGTCATGCCGCCTTCTTCTGCAGTTGCGCGATCGCTTCTTCGGCCCACGCCCGCGGCGCCATCGGGAAGCCCAGCCGCTCGCGACTCGCGAGATAGCTCTGCGCGACGCTGCGCGCGAGGTTGCGGATGCGGCCGATGTAGGCGGCACGCTCGGTGACGCTGATCGCGCCGCGCGCATCGAGCAGGTTGAAGCTGTGCGCCGCCTTCAGCACCTGCTCATACGCCGGTAGCGCGAGCGAGTCCGCCATCAGCGCCTGCGCCTGGCGCTCATGCGCGGCGAACGCGGCAAGCAGGAACTCGACGTCGCTCTTCTCGAAGTTGTAGGTGCTCTGCTCGACCTCGTTCTGGTGATAGACGTCGCGGTAGCGGAGGCCTTCGGTCCACTCCAGGTCGAAGACGTTGT
>DASXIP010000170.1:0-2476 GCA_036497875.1 Caldimonas sp. | reverse complement strand
CCGCAACAGCCCTACGTCTACCAGACGCGCCAGCGCTGAGGCCGCCTGCCGATCAGTGATGGAAGAGCTCGCCGAGCCCGAGGTCGACGTCGTCGACAGCATCGCCGTCGCGCGCCTGTACGGCGAGCCGCTGTTCGACCTGCCGCAGGACCTCTACATCCCGCCCGATGCGCTCGAGGTCTTCCTCGAAGCGTTCGAAGGGCCGCTCGACCTGCTGCTCTACCTGATCCGGCGCCAGAACTTCAACATCCTCGACATCCCGATGGCGAGCGTGACGCGCCAATACCTGACCTACGTCGAGCAGATCCGCGCCCGCAACCTCGAGCTCGCCGCCGACTACCTGCTGATGGCGGCGATGCTGATCGAGATCAAGTCACGGATGCTGCTGCCGCCGAAGAAGAGCGTCGACGGCAAGGAGCCCGACGATCCGCGCGCCGAGCTCGTCCGCAGGCTGATCGAGTACGAGCAGATGAAGCTCGCCGCCGCCAAGCTCGACGGGCTGCCGCTGCACGGCCGCGACTTCCTGCGCGCGCACGTCGCCGTCGAGGAGGCAGCGGCGGCGAGGCTGCCGGTCGTCGAGACGGTCGACCTGCGCGACGCCTGGCTCGAGATCGCCAAGCGCGCCCGCCTCCACCAGCACCATCTGATCTCGCGCGAACACCTGAGCGTGCGCGAGCATATGAGCGTCGTCCTGCGCGCGCTCCAGGGTCGCCACTTCGCCATGTTCGAGGACCTGTTCGATGCTCGTCGCGGCGCCCCGGTCGTCGTCGTCACCTTCATCGCGCTGCTCGAGCTCGCGCGCGAGCATCTTCTCGAGGTGACGCAGGCCGAGGCGTTCGCGCCGATCTACGTTCGCCTCGCCTACCAGCCGGCGTGAGCCGGTGGCAGCACGGGGCTCCGTGCGCCGCGCTTCGTAGACCCGGCGACGGTCTGCTTGCAGCGGAATCTCGAATCCGTTCCCTATCCGTACCCCGCTGCTTCTAAGCTTTCCGAACGGCCGCCAAGAGGCGCATCGAGGGGGAGCCATGAAGCAAAGCAGATCCAAGCCAGTCTTTCCTGGTGCGGCCGCCATCGCGATTGCGAGCGCGATGTGGGTCCCGATCGTCAACGCAGCACCCACGCTCTTCGTGCAGTCGGACTACTCGACGGACACGGGCGTGTTCGCGCCGACCACCACCACCAGCACGGACACCGCGCGGACGTCGACCAGCCAGCTGGACAGCGGCAACTTCGCCGCCGCGAGCGCCGACGCCAGCGTCGGCTCGGTCGGCATCGGCATGGCGACGACAGTGCCCGATGGGGCCACCCACGTCTCGGCCTCCGCGGCCGCCCAGATCACGGACGACTGGCTCCCTTGCCCGACCTGCCTCACCACCGTCAATCTGGCGCCGGTGACCGTCAACCTGCATTTCGACGGCACGCTGGGCGCCGCCTGGCTCGCTGCCAACGCGATCAGCGGCGAGTTCGCCGAGTTCAGAGGCTCGTTCGACATCGCCGGCGTCGCCCTCGATTTCGCCTGGAACGGAACCCAGTTGGCCGGGACGTTCTGCAACGGCTCCCCCACGGTGTGCGTCCCCATCACGTTCGCAGCGACGACGCTGGCCGATGGATCGCTCGCCTTCGACGAGAACCTGTCGTTCTCGGCCGCGTTGTTCGCTCCGCACTTCACCACCGAGCTCGCGCTGGGCGCGGGCTGGGACCCGAGCGATCAGCCGTCGACGTTGGCGTTTCAGCACACCTTGCGGTTCGACGTCGTCTCGAACGATCCGGGCCTCGTCTGGGTCAGCGACGCGGGACAGATGTCGGCGACCGTCGGCGCCGTCCCCGAGCTCGGGACAGCGCCGCTCCTCGGCGCGGGACTGCTCTTGCTGGCGCGTCTGGCGCGCAGCGCGCGGCGTCGCGAATAGAACGGCGCTGCGGCCGCCGTTTTGCCCGACGCTCAGCGCCGGCTGAGCTTGAACGCGATCATCGCCCGCAGCTTGTTCGGCAGCACGGGCTTGATCAGCAGGTGGAAGTCGTTCTCGAGCGCTTCCTTCTCGTGGCAGCTCATCGTGCTGCCGGTGACGACGAGCGCCGGCACCGCGGCGCCGAAGCGGCGGCGCACGGCGGCGATCGCCGCAACTCCCGTCGTTCCGTCCTCGAGGCGATAGTCGGCGATGACGAGTGCCGGTGGTGATGCAGGGTCGGCGCCCTCTGCCCATGCGCATGTCGCGGCGACGCTGTCGAGCGAGACGATGCTCGCGCCCCAGCCGGTGAGCAGCACCTCGAGCCCGTCGCGCACCGCGGGCTCGTCTTCAACGACGACGATCGAGCGGCCGGCCAGCGTCAGGCCGGTGGGCGCCCTGGACGCGATCGCGCGCTCGGCGGCACGCGGCGCCTTGCCGACCGGCAGCTCGAGAGTGAAGGCGGTGCCGCGGCCCTTCTTCTGCTCGGCGCCGACCGCGTGCGTGCCGGGCACCTGGTAGAACTCGTCGAA
>DASXIP010000169.1:0-3858 GCA_036497875.1 Caldimonas sp. | reverse complement strand
GCAAAGGTGGTGCCGCAGTTCTCGCGCAGCCACTTGCGAGCGATCGCCGCGGCACCGACCGCAGGCGCGGTGAGGCGCGCCGACGCGCGGCCGCCGCCGCGCGGGTCGCGCAGGCCGTACTTGTGGTGGTACGTGTAGTCGGCGTGGCCGGGACGGAAGGTGTCGAGCAGGTTCGCGTAGTCCTTGCTGCGCTGGTCGGTGTTTCGGATCAGGAGCGCGATCGGCGTCCCGGTCGTCAGGCCCTCGAAGATTCCCGACAGGATCTCGACCTTGTCGTCTTCGCGGCGCTGCGTGACGTGGCGCGACGTCCCGGGGCGGCGCCGGTCGAGCTCGGGCTGGATGTCGGCCTCGCTGAGGGCGAGGCCGGGCGGGCAGCCGTCGACGACGCAGCCGATCGCGGGGCCGTGGCTCTCGCCGAACGTCGTGACCCGAAAGAGTGTGCCGATCGTGCTCCCGGACATCAGCGCATCAGTTCGGGTTCGACGACGGCTGCTCGTCGCGGCTGTCGACCGGCCAGTCGCGGATGTAGGCCTTCAGCATCCGGTTCTCGAAGTCCTGGCTGTCGACGACCGCCTTGGCGACGTCGTAGAACGAGACGACGCCCATCAGCATCATTTCGGCGAGCACCGGCATGTAGCGGGCGTGGCGGCCGAGCATCATGCGGCGGACTTCGTCGAGCTCGGTCGCTGGCGTGCAGGTGAGCGGCGCGGTGTCCATGACGTCGCGGACGCGCGTGCTGCCGAGCGCGCCGCCGTTGGCGACGACCGCCTGGATCACTTCGCGAAACGTCAGCATGCCCGCCAGCGCGCCGTGGCTCATGACGACGAGCGAGCCGATGTCGTGCTGCGACATGACGTTGAGAGCCGCCGAGAGAGGCTCTTCGGGGGCGACGGTGAACAGGGTGCCGCCCTTGACCCGCAGGATGTCGCTGACTTTCATGGTCTTCCTCCGCTGAGGCAGTGGTGGAGAGACGGTCCGGCGCGGGGCCGCCTGAGGCGTTGGGCGAACCAATATAGCCCACAATCGCCCGCCTAGCGACCGCCGATTCCATGCCCGGCCACGCCAATCCAGGCTTCGACACCCTCGCCGTCCACGCCGGCGCCGCCCCCGACCCGGCGACCGGCGCACGCGCGGTCCCGATCCACCTGACGACCTCGTTCGTGTTCGAGTCGAGCGAGCATGCGGCTTCGCTCTTCAACATGGAGCGCTCGGGCCACGTCTACAGCCGGATCTCGAACCCGACGAACGCCGTCCTCGAGGAACGCGTCGCCGCGCTGGAGGGCGCGAGCGGCGCGATCGCAACCGCGAGCGGCCAGGCGGCCCTGCACCTGGCGATCGCGACGATCGCCGGCGCCGGCGCCCACATCGTCGCCTCGAGCGCTCTCTACGGCGGCTCGCACAACCTGCTCCAGTACACGCTGCCGCGCTTCGGCGTCACGACGACCTTCGTCGCGCCGGGCGACCACGATGCGTGGCGCGCCGCGATCCGGCCCGAGACGCGCTTGCTGTTCGGCGAAACGCTCGGCAACCCCGGGCTTGACGTGCTCGACATCCCGACGGTGGCCGCGATCGGCCACGAGCATCACCTGCCGCTTCTCGTCGACTCGACGTTCACGACGCCGTGGCTGCTGCGGCCGTTCGAGCACGGCGCCGACCTTCTCTACCACTCGGCGACCAAGTTCCTCTCCGGCCACGGCACGGTGATCGGCGGCGTCCTCGTCGACAGCGGCAACTTCGACTGGGACCGGGCGCACGCGTCGACGGGACGGTTCGCCGAGCTGACCGAGGCCTACGAAGGCTTTCATGGCATGGTCTTCAGCGAGGAGAGCACGGTCGGCGCGTTCCTGCTGCGTGCGCGCCGCGAGGGCCTGCGCGACTTCGGCGCCAGCATGAGCCCGCACTCGGCGTGGCTGATCCTGCAAGGGCTCGAGACCTTGCCGGTCCGGATGGCGCGCCACGTTGAGAACACGCGCAAGATCGTTGCCTTCCTCGCCGGCCACGCGATGGTCGCGCGCGTCGCCTATCCCGAGCTCGAGTCGCACCCCGACCATGCGCTCGCAAAGCGGCTCCTGCCACGTGGCTGCGGCGCCGTGTTCAGCTTCGATCTCCAGGGCTCGCGCGAGCACGGCCGCGCCTTCATCGAAGCGCTGAAGATCTTCTCGCACCTCGCTAACGTCGGCGACTGCCGCTCGCTCGTCATCCATCCGGCGTCGACGACGCACTTCCGAATGGACGATGCCGCGCTCGCGCGCGCCGGCATCGGCCCGGCGACGATCCGCCTCTCGATCGGCCTCGAAGACGCCGACGATCTGATCGACGACCTCCAACGCGCGCTGAAGGCGGCCGCGCGCGCCGGCGGCGCGGCGCGATGAAGCTCGCGCTGCCGCCTGCCGCAGGTGCGGCGACCGGCGCGGCGTACGCCTACAGCGGCGGCAAGGCGTTCGACGCGCGGTTGCCGACCGTCGTCTTCGTGCACGGCGCGCTGCACGATCACAGCGTGTGGACGCTGGCTGCGCGCTGGTTCGCACACCATGGCCACGGCGTGCTCGCGCTCGATCTGCCCGGCCATGGCCGCAGCGACGGACCGGCGCGCGCGAGCATCGAAGCGATGGCCGATTGGCTGCTCGCGGTGCTCGACGCTGCCGGCGTCAACGCGGCGAGCCTCGTCGGCCACAGCATGGGCTCGTTGGCCGCGCTCGAGGCGGCAGCGCGGGCGCCGGCGCGGGCGCGCCATCTCGTCCTCGTTGGCACCGCGTCGCCGATGGTCGTCTCACCGGCGCTACTCGAGACCGCCGCCAACGATCCGCAGGCGGCGATCGAAAGCGTCAACGCATGGTCGCACTCGACCAACGCCGCCAAGCCCTCACACCCCGGGCCCGGCGCCTGGCTGCACGGCGGCAACGTCGCCCTGATGCGACGAATGCAGGCGGCCGATCCGGCGGGCAACCTCTTCCTGACCGACTTCCGCGCCTGCAACGCCTATCGCGGCGCGCTCGACGCTGCAGCGCGCGTCGCCTGCCCGGCGACGATCGTCGTCGGCCGGCGCGACTTGATGACGATGCCGAAGGATGCTGCGTCGCTTGCAAGCGCGCTCGACACGACGCCGGTCGCGATCGATGCCGGGCATGCGCTCATGACCGAAGCGCCGGATGGGTTGTTGAAGGCGCTGCGCGCCGCGATCGGTGCCTGAGCGCGCCCGACCCAAGCGCCGATGGACAAGCGAGTCGTCGGTTTCCATCAAGACGAAGAGCAGCACTGGGTTGCCGAGCTCGAGTGTGGGCACAACCAACATGTCCGCCACGACCCGCCGTGGACGAGCCGGCCCTGGACAACCACCGTCGCCGGCCGCAACAGCGCTCTCGGCAAGGTGCTCGCGTGCAAGAAATGCGATCAAGTTGCACCTCGGGATTGGCCGGCCTGAGTTGACGTCGGCCATCGGCAGATCGCCCATACTCGAAGTCGATGCGATCCGCATCGAGGGGAGACAGCGATGAAGCGAACAACATGGATTCAATGGTGCGCGGGCCTGGCCATCTTCGGCGTCGGGCTCACGACCGGCCTGGTCGCACAGACCCCGAACGACTCGCCGCAACGCAAGGAGCAAAAACGCGCCGACCTGAGCGGCGCGCCGGGGATGGAAGTGATCGCGTCGACCGGCGAGTACAAGGAGGGCGAAGCGATCGAGCTTCACGTCCATCACGGCATCGAAGCGGCGTACGTCGTCCAAGGCGCCATGGTGCAATCGCCGGGCAAGGATCCGGTCATGCTGCCTACCGGCGCGACGTTGTTGAATCTGCGCGACGTCAAGCACGGCGGATTCAAGGTCGTCGGCGCGACGCCGTTGAAGCTGTTCACGGT
>DASXIP010000168.1:0-4395 GCA_036497875.1 Caldimonas sp. | reverse complement strand
GGCACCGGTGGCCATGAACCTCGGCGACCGCCCCGAGCAGCGCGTGCCGATGAGCCGGCTGCGCGCCCGCATCGCCGAGCGGCTGCTGCAGTCGCAGGCGACCAACGCGATCCTGACCACGTTCAACGAAGTGAACATGGCACCGGTGATCGAGATGCGAAAACGCTTCCAGGAGAAGTTCGAGAAGGAGCACGGCGTCAAGATCGGCTTCATGAGCTTCTTCGTCAAGGCCGCGGTCGCCGCGCTGAAGCGCTATCCGATCATCAATGCGTCGGTCGATGGCAACGACATCGTCTACCACGGCTACTTCGACATCGGCATCGCCGTAGGCTCGCCGCGCGGCCTCGTCGTGCCGATCCTGCGCAATGCCGACCAGATGAGCTTCGCTGACATCGAAAAGAAGATCGCCGAGCTCGGCCAGAAGGCGAAGGACGGCAAGCTTGCGCTCGAGGACCTCACCGGCGGCACGTTCTCGATCTCGAATGGCGGCGTCTTCGGCTCGATGCTGTCGACGCCGATCATCAACCCACCGCAGTCGGCGATCCTCGGCGTCCACGCCACCAAGGACCGTGCGGTGGTCGAAGGCGGCCAGATCGTCGTCAGGCCGATGAACTACCTCGCGATGTCGTACGACCATCGGATCATCGACGGCCGTGAAGCAGTGCTCGGCCTGGTCGCGATGAAGGAAGCGCTCGAGGATCCAGCGCGTCTCCTGTTCGACATCTAGCATGGCGACTACGTTCGACGTCGTCGTCATCGGCGCCGGTCCGGCCGGCTACATCGCCGCGATCCGGGCCGCGCAACTCGGCTTCTCGGCCGCTTGCATCGACGAGTGGAAGAACGAGAAGGGCGGCCCCGCGCCGGGCGGCACCTGCACCAACATCGGCTGCATTCCGTCGAAGGCATTGCTGCAATCGTCGGAGAACTTCGAGCACGCCGGCCACCAGTTCGCCGACCATGGCATCGGCGTCGCCGGGCTGACGATCGACGTCGCGAAGATGATGGCGAGAAAGAAGACGGTCGTGAAGCAGAACAACGACGGCATCCTCTACCTCTTCAAGAAGAACAAGGTCGCGTTCTTCCACGGCCGCGGCGCGTTCGCCGGCCGTGGCGACGACGGCGCCTGGCAGATCGCGGTCACCGGCGCGAAGCCGGAGACGATCACCGGCAGGCACGTCATCGTCGCGACCGGATCGAACGCGCGGCCGCTCCCGGGCGCACCGTTCGACGAGAAGGCGATCCTGTCGAACGACGGTGCGCTCGCGATCGGCGCGGTGCCGAAGACGCTCGGCATCGTCGGCGCCGGCGTCATCGGCCTCGAGATGGGGTCGGTCTGGCGGCGGCTCGGCGCCGACGTCACGATCCTGGAAGCACTCCCTGAGTTCCTCGGCGCGGTCGACGCGCAGGTGGTTGCGGAAGCGAAGAAGACATTCACGAAGCAGGGCCTGAAGATCGTTCTCGGTGTCAAGATCGACAAGGTCGAGAGTGGCAGCGCGGGCATCCTCGTCGCCTTTGCCGATGCTGCGGGCAAGCCCCAGTCGCTCGCGTGCGACAAGCTCGTCGTCTCGATCGGCCGGCTGCCGAACACGGACGGCCTCGGTGCCGCCGCGGTCGGCCTCGCGCTCGACGAGCACGGCTTCGTCAAGGTCGACGACGACTGCTGCACCAACCTCGCAAACGTCTGGGCGATCGGCGACGTCGTTCGCGGGCCGATGCTCGCGCACAAGGGCGAGGAAGAGGGCGTCGCCGTCGCGGAGCGGATCGCCGGGCAGAAGCCCCACGTCGACTTCAACACCGTCCCCTGGGTCATCTACACGAGCCCCGAGATCGCCTGGGTCGGCCAGACCGAGCAGCAGCTGAAGGCCGCGGGCCGCGAGGTCCGCACCGGATCGTTCCCGTTCATGGCCAACGGCCGGGCGCGCGCGCTTGGCGACACGAGCGGATTCGTCAAGGTCATCGCCGATGCGAAGACCGACGAGATCCTCGGCGTCCACGCGATTGGGCCAATGGTCTCGGAGCTGATCGCTGAGGCCGTCGTCGCGATGGAGTTCAAGGCGTCGGCCGAGGACATCGGCCGGATCTGCCATGCCCATCCAAGCCTTTCGGAAGCGACCAAGGAGGCCGCGCTCGCGGTCGACAAGCGGGCGCTGAACTTCTAGATCGCCGTCCGGTGGGGGTCCGCCAGCTCTACGAGCAGACGCTCGCCGAACGCGGCTATCGCAGCGATTCCGCGCAGCTGCGCGCGATCGATTCGCTCGAGCGTTGCGAGCAGGAGTGGGCCGACTACAAGGCGCGCCGCTCGAACGCGCTCACCAAGCTGATCGCGCGGCCGCCGATCCCGCGCGGCGTCTATCTCTGGGGAGGCGTCGGCCGCGGCAAGAGCTTCCTGATGGATTGCTTCTTTACCGCCCTGCCGCTGCAGCGCAAGACACGGCTGCACTTCCACGAGTTCATGCGCGAGGTGCACCGCGAGCTCGCCGAGATGCAAGGCACCAGCGAGCCGCTGCAGCATCTCGGCGCGAGCATCTCGCGCCGCTTTCGGCTGATCTGCCTGGATGAGTTCCACGTCGCCGACATCACCGATGCGCTGATCTTGCACCGCCTGCTCGAGTCGCTGTTCGAACATCGCGTCAGCATCATCACGACGTCGAATTTCCCGCCCGATGGCCTCTACCCGAACGGCTTGCATCGAGAGCGGATGCTGCCCGCGATCGAGCTGCTGAAGGAACATCTCGAAGTGGTCGGCGTCGACGGCCCGACCGACTATCGCCAGGCGACGTTGCAGGCGGTCGAGCTCTTCCATGCGCCGCTCGGCCCGGCCGCCGACGCGGCGATGACCGAGGCGTTCGAGCGCCTGGCCGAGGCGAAGGACGAAAGCTCGATCCTGAAGATCGAGCACCGCGAGATCCGCGCCCGCCGCCGCGCCGGTGGCGTGGTCTGGTTCGATTTCCGCGAGCTGTGCGGCGGCCCGCGATCGCAAAATGACTACCTCGAGCTCGCGACCCAGTTCCATACCTTGCTGCTCTCGGGCGTGCCGCAGATGTCGCCGCGGCTGGCTTCGGAGGCGCGCCGGTTCACCTGGCTGGTCGACATCCTCTACGACCGGCGGGTCAAGCTGATCGTGTCGGCCGCGGTCGAGCCCGAGGCGTTGTACACCGAGGGGCCGCTCGTGCACGAGTTCCCGCGCACGGTCTCGCGGCTGCGCGAGATGCGATCGGCCGAGTTCCTCGCCGAGGCGCATCGCAGCGTCGACACATCGCTGACATGAAGGCAACGCGCATTCGTCCAATCCTGCATCTCGCGCTCGGGTCGGCGGCGGCGTTCGTTGGCCCGGCAGGCGCCGACGAAGGCGAGCGGGCCGCGATCGGCCACGCGCGCGCCGCGATCGAGGCGCGCTATACCGAGCGCGAGCGTGAATGCGGCGAACGCTTCATCGTTACGTCGTGCGTCGACGATGCAAAGCGAGAGCGCCGCCGCGGTCTCGACGAACTGCGCGCGCGGCAGCTGAAGCTCGACGAGAAGGAGCGCCACGAGCGCACCGCCAAGCGCAGTGCCGAGCTCGCTGCGAAGGCGGCCGACGACGCCCGCCGCGACCGCGAGCGCGCGGCGCGCGCTGCGTCGTCTGCACCTTCGCCGCGCGCTGAAGCGCCGAAGACGCTCGAGCCGCGCCCTGAAGGCGTCGCGGGTGGCGATCGCTTGCCGCACGAGGCTCGCGACCACCCGCTCCCTCCCGGCGACCGGCTCGGCATCCAGCCGACCCGGCGCGTCGGCGATGCCGAGCGTCGCGCGCACGAGGAGGCCAGTCGGGCGGCCTATGAAGCCCGGCAGCGTGAGGCGGAGGAACACCGCCGCGAGGTGGAGGAAAAGGCGGCGAAGCGCTCGGGCAAGCCGGCGGCGCCATTGCCGGTTCCGGGGTCGTCAGCGCCGCGCTGAGCGCAACCGGCTCAGGAGAGCTGCTCGACCCGGACCAGCGCCAGCGAGAGATTGTCTCCCGATCCGCGGGCACGCTGGCGCGCCTTGCCGACGAGCATCTCGGTCGCTTCGCGCGGCGGCAGCGCATGGACGATCGCGCCGAGCTCGCGTGGCGTGAAGTAGTGCCAGAGGCCGTCGCTGCACGACAGCACGCTGTCGCCGATCTCGAGCCGCTCGATGTGCCTCTGCGACAGCGGCGGATCCTGGAACGTGCCGAGGCAGCCGGTCAGCAGGTTCGACTGCGGGTGGCTGTTCGCCTCCTCCTCAGAGATCTGGCGCTCATCGACCAGCCGCTGGACATAAGAGTGGTCGATCGAGCGGCTGACCATCTCGGCATTGCGGAAGTGGTAGATCCGCGAGTCGCCGGCGTGGACGTATTCGCACTCGCGGGTCGGGCTGATCATGAACGCTGCGATCGTGCTG
>DASXIP010000167.1:0-2881 GCA_036497875.1 Caldimonas sp. | reverse complement strand
CGGCGCCGGCGCGCTCGGCGAAGGCCTGCGCCGCCAGCCGGTTCGCCTCGGCCTCAACCGCGTCAAGGGCCTTGCCGAAGACGCGGGCCTGCGCATCGTCGCGGCGCGTGCGCAGATGCGCTTCGCGAACGGCGAGGACCTGGCGCGCCGCGCCCGCCTCGACGCCCACGCGTTGGCCGTGCTCGCCGACGCCGGTGCATTGCAAAGCCTCACCGGCCATCGCCACCAGGCCGCGTGGGCGGTCGCCGGCATCGACACCCGGCCGACCGAGATGCTGCGTGCGACGCGCGTCGTCGAGACGCCGGTCGCGCTCGCCGCGCCGAGCGAAGGCGAGGAGACGCTCGCCGACTATCGCGCGCTCGGCCTGACGCTGAACCGCCATCCGCTCGCATTGCTGCGCGAGCAGCTCGCGCGCTTCCGGGTCGAACCGGCGGCGCGCCTGCGCACGTATCCGAATGGGCGGCTGGCGCGCGCGAGCGGCCTCGTCACGCATCGGCAGCGCCCGGAGACGGCGAAGGGAACGGTCTTCGTCACGCTCGAGGACGAGACCGGCGCGGTCAACGTCATCGTCTGGCCGAAGATCGCCGACGCGCAGCGAAAGCCCTTGCTCGCCGCGCAACTCCTCACCGTCTACGGCCAGTGGCAGCGCCAGGGCGAAGGCGACAACGCGGTGATGCACCTATTGGCGGCGAAGATGATCGACCACACCCCGCTGCTGCGAGGCCTCGTGACGCGCAGCCGCGACTTCCGGTAACGCCTGCTCACGCTCGCCGTCGCGCCCGCGGCCGGGATCGTCTCTCGGGCCCTGGATGCTCCGGCAAAATCGTCGCATGGCGCCACACCAACCCGTCACCGCGGAGCTCCGCCGCTGGATCATCGACCAGTCGGCGGCCGGCCATCCGCCCGACATCGTCATCGACGCGATGAAGGCGAGCGGCTGGGACGAAGCGGTGGCGATGGCGGCGCTCGAGACGACGCTGCGCGGCCACCTCGACGGCACTGACGACGATGGCGCTCCCGCAAAGCCGGTCCCCGGCGGCGCCCTCGGCGCCGGCAAGCCCACGCTCCGCGCCGGCGATCGCGACGTCCGCGTCGTCATGGCGTTGACGGCGCCGCGCATCGTCGTCGTCGCCGACCTGCTGTCGGCGGACGAATGCGCCGAGCTGATCGCCCTCGCGCGCACGCGCCTGACGCGCTCCGAGACGGTCGAAACGGCGACCGGCGGCAACGAGGTCAACGCCGCGCGGACGAGTGATGGCATGTTCTTCGCGCCGGGCGAGTTCCCGGTCTGCGCCCGCCTCGAGAAGCGGCTCGCCGCGCTCGTCGACTGGCCGCTCGAGAACGGCGAGGGGCTGCAGGTCCTGCGCTACCGGCCCGGCGCCGAGTACCGCCCGCACTACGACTACTTCGACCCGGCCGAGACGGGGACGCCGACGATCCTGAAGCGAGGCGGCCAGCGCGTCGCCTCGATCGTCTGCTACCTCAACACGCCCGAAGGCGGCGGCGCGACCATCTTTCCCGACATCGGCCTCGAGGTCGCGCCGGTGCGCGGCAACGCGGTCTTCTTCAGCTACGACCGCCCGCACCCCTCGACGCGGACACTGCACGGCGGCGCCGCGGTCACGGCCGGCGAGAAGTGGGTCGCGACCAAGTGGCTGCGCGAGGGCAGGTTCGAGTGAGAGCGAGCGGCGGCGCGAACGGAAGACGCGCCGCCGGTGTCAACCGGCACCGGGCGGACGGCGTTGTCAGCGCGAGCTTTCTGCTCCATTGCAACCCACAAGGACCTCTCTCATGAAGACCCTCATCGTCGCCGCCCTGGCGTCGGCCGTCAGCTTCGGCGCGTTCGCCCAGACCAGCCCCGCCAGCGGTGCCTCGGCGCCGATGGCGTCGTCCAAGATGGCCGGCGATTCGTCGACCAAGGCGACCAAGTCGCACAAGACGACGAAGACGCACGCTGCCAAGCCGCACGCGAAGAAGGCGTCGGCCCCCGCCGCCTGAGCGCCTACGCTCACACAGTAAAGCCCGGCTCCGGCCGGGCTTTTTCGTGGGCGGGGATTGTGGGCGTCGAAGCATTCTGCGCGGTCGTTTCGACGATACTTCGACTATTCCGGTATGATAGTTCAATGGAAGACGACGAGGTCATCAAGGCGCTCGCGGCGCTTGCCCATCCGATCCGGCTCAAGGTGTTTCGCGCGCTTGTCGTGGCCGGCCCTGCGGGCCTGGTTCCAGGAGTGATGCAGGAGGGGCTGAGCATCACCGCCACGACCCTGTCGTTCCACCTAAAGGAGTTGGCCCACGCGGGGCTGGTTCAACAGGAACGGGCGAGCCGGAACATCGTCTACAGAGCCGCGTATGCCCAGATGAACGGCGTGCTGGGCTATCTCACCGACAACTGCTGCGCCGGCAGCGACTGCGCAGTTGTGCCCAAAGCTGCAGCTTGCGGCCGCTGACCCATCACCTCCAGGAGCGAACCATGCACCGATTTCACGTTCACATCCACGTCGAAGACCTGCAGCGGAGCATTGCGTTCTATTCGAAGATGTTCGGCGCCGAACCCACGCGCGTGGAGGCGGACTACGCCAAGTGGATGCTTGACTCGCCCAAGGTCAACATCGCCCTGAGTTCGCGAGGCGGCAAGCCTGGCGTCGACCATCTGGGCATCCAGACCGACACCGAGGACGAGCTCGATGCGCTGAGGGCTCGCGCGCGGGCTGCCGGCGTGGCGCTGCTCGACGAAGGCGAGACCACCTGTTGCTACGCCCGCAGCGACAAGTACTGGGTGACCGACCCGGATGGCGTCGCCTGGGAGCAGTTCCATACGCTCGACAGCATCCCGACCTTCAACGAAACCAAGCCCGTCGCGGCTGAGCAACCGGCCGAG
>DASXIP010000166.1:0-2330 GCA_036497875.1 Caldimonas sp. | reverse complement strand
AGACGCAGGCGCTCCGGATAGCGCAGCGACCAGGCGAGCGCCTGCATGCCGCCGAGGCTGCCGCCGATCACCGCGGCGAGGCGATCGATGCCGAGCGCATCGACGAGGCGTGCCTGCGAATCGACCCAGTCCTCGACGGTGACGACCGGGAAGTCGCTGCCGTAGGCGCGACCGTTCGCCGCCGGGTCGGGGTTCGGGCTGGTCGGGCCCGTCGAGCCGAAGCACGATCCCGGGTTGTTGACGCCGATGACGAAGAAGCGCTCGGTGTCGAGCGGCTTGCCCGGGCCGACGAGGTTGTCCCACCAGCCCTCGCTCTTCGCCTCGCCGGCATACGTGCCGGCGACATGGTGCGACGCGTTCAGCGCGTGGCACACCAGCACGGCGTTGCTGCGCGCCGCGTTCAGCGTCCCGTAGGTCTCGTAGGCAAGCGTGTAGCCGCGCAGCACCGAGCCGCTCGCAAGCGGCAGCGGCGCGGCGAAGTGCATCGATTGCGGCAGGATGTCGCCAACGGATCTCATCAGGGGCGGCCAAACAAAAACCCGGCGCCGCCAAAGCGGGACACCGGGTTTCCTGCGTCCTGTCTTTAGCCGAATTTGTAGAGCGCCCGCAAGCCGGAACAAATCGGCGCTTCCCGGAAAGTATAGCGAGCGGCTCCGGCTCGCCTGCCGCCGGTGCAGGCGAGAATCCGCTGTTCAGATCCAGAGGGAGGGTTCCGATGGACTGGTTCGAGGGTTTCCCGGGCGGCCTGCAGCACACGGGTGCGACCAATCTCTTCGTGCGCATCGGCGGCAAGCCCGACGGCCCGCCGCTCTTGCTGTTGCACGGCTACCCACAGACCCATGCGATGTGGCGGCGCGTCGCCGACCGGCTCGCCGCCGACTTTCGGCTCGTCATCGCCGACCTGCGCGGCTACGGTGACTCGCACAAGCCGGGGCCCGCGGCGAGCCCCGAGGCCGACCACGCGCAGTACAGCAAGCGCGTCATGGCGGCAGACATGGCGGCGTTGATGCGCTCCCTCGGCCACGAGCGCTTCGCCGTCGTCGGCCACGACCGCGGCGGCCGCGTCGCGCACCGGCTGGCGCTCGACCACGGCGAGCGCGTCGAGCGGCTCGCACTGCTCGACATCGTGCCGACGCTCGACATGTACGAGCGCACCGACATGCGATTCGCGAGCTGGTACTTCCACTGGTTCTTCCTCATCCAGCCGGCGCCGCTTCCGGAGCGGATGATCGGCGGCGACCCGGCGTACTACCTGCGCTGGATCCTCGGCGGCTTCGGCGCGCAAGGGATCGGCTTCATCGAGCCCGAAGCGCTCGCCGAATACGAGCGGTGCTTCTGCCGCGCCGAAGCGATCCACGCAAGCTGCGAGGACTACCGCGCCTCGGCGACGATCGACCTCGAGCACGATCGCGCGTCGCGCGCGGCGGGCGAGAAGATCGCCTGCGAACTGCTCGTGCTCTGGGGCTCGCGTGGCGTCGTCGGCCAGCTCTACGATCCGCTCGCCCTGTGGCGCGCCCAGTGTGCAGCGACCGTCACCGGCCAGGCGATGAAAGGCGGCCACTTCCTCGCTGAAGAACTGCCCGACGAAACCGCCGCGCACCTGCGCCACCACTTCCTGCGCTGAAACGCGGGCCTACCAATCGCGCTTCGCGCCGGGAGCTTGCATGTTCGCCTGGGTCAACCGCCTCGACAACGTCTTTCCGGTCCGCTACTGGGCCTGGGCCCTGTGCCTGGTCGGCCTCGCGGCGAGCACGTTTGCGTGGGCGAGGATGGGGATGGACGCCTGGCTCGCGATCGCGTTCCTCGGCCTCGTCGCGATCGGCGTTCGCGACATGGTGCAGACGCGCCATGCGGTGTTGCGCAACTATCCGGTGACCGGCCACTTGCGCTTCCTGCTCGAATTCATCCGGCCGGAGATGCGCCAGTACTTCATCGAGAGCGACCGCGAGGCGGCGCCGTTTTCGCGCCAGCAGCGCTCGCTCGTCTACCAGCGCGCCAAGGGCGACTCCGACAAGCGCCCGTTCGGCACCCAGCTCGACGTCGGCGCACTCGGCTACGAGTGGATCAACCATTCGTTGCAGCCGAGCGTGCTGGCTACGCACGACTTTCGCGTCACGATCGGTGCCCACCGCGCGCAGCCGTACAGCGCAAGCCTGTTCAACATCTCGGCGATGAGCTTCGGTGCGCTCTCGGCGAACGCGATCATGGCGCTCAATGCCGGCGCCAAGCGCGGCAACTTCGCGCACGACACCGGCGAAGGGTCGATCAGCCGGCATCACCGCGTGAACGGCGGCGACCTGATCTGGGAGATCGGCTCGGGCTACTTCGGC
>DASXIP010000165.1:0-2280 GCA_036497875.1 Caldimonas sp. | reverse complement strand
GCCGCTGGACGCGCGGCTTTGGCCGGCCAGCGCGCGAACGGCCGCACCTGCAGCAGTGGCTCGAGCGCGTGCTCGCCCGGCCTGCGGTGCAGCGCGCGTTGGCGACGGAAAAGCTGCCGTCGCCGTTCGTCTAGCTCTAGCGCGCGGCGGCTCAGGCGCGCGGGCGCAGCTTGCGGTCGCGCTCGATCATCGCGTTCTCCTTGGGCCTACTCGCGCCCTCGCGGTCGCGCCGGCGCCGGCAGCGGTCCCACCGGTTCGGAGACGTAGCGCGCCGCGAGCTTGCCCGCCTGCTGCTGCCAGACGTCGATCACGTAGAGCGTCGAATGAGGGCTGCGCGCCGTGCGATCGAGAAGGAAGCTGACGACGGCGACGTCGCCGAGCTCGCGCACCGCGAGGTCGCGTACGCGCGGCGCCATGCTGCCAGGGACCACCTGCGCGACGAGCCCTTCGACACCTGCGACCGCGTCGAGCGCCTGCGCCGAGCGGGTCTCGAAGTCGGGCGCGAGCATCGCCACGACGGCATCGCGCCGTCGCTCGTGCAGCGCCTCTGCGAGCGCGCGCTCGAGCTCGAGGTAATGCGCGACGCTGCGCGTCGCCATCGCACCACCCGTGCCGCCATCGACTCCGGGTGGCAGTCGGCTTTGCGCCGACGTGGCGAGCGTCAGCGCGGAGAGGACGACGGCGAGCAGTGAACCGCGCATGGCGCGATTGTCGCGCCGATGCACTGGCCGATCACAGACCAGAGAGGCAGCCTCGCTGTCCCGACGAGTTCGGATAGCCGGTGCCGGCGTTGTAGGCGGCGTTCGACCATTCCCCCTGCAGCTTCCACTGTGTGCCGTTTGTGAACGCGACGAGCGGCGCGCCGAAGGTCCACGCGCACTTGTCGCCGTTCTCGGCGCCCTGGCTGTCGTACCAGGCCCCCGGCGACGCCGGGTCCGAGCGCGCTTCAGACAGCTCGTGCCCGCTGACGTTGGCGAGCGCCGCGAGCCCTTGCGAATGCTGCCCCGACGTGTCTTGCGGATCGCAGCCCGGGTCGCCATCGAGATTGAAGAAGAACGCGAACTGGACGGCGATGCCGTGGCAGGTTCCGGCACTGTGATATGCGCAGTACTGAGCGCTGCCGCGCTTCACTTCGGAATAAACGGCGTAGTAGCCGTTGCCATTCGGCTCGGGGCTCTGCACGACTTTGCAGACCTCGGCGAGAATCACCGAGGTGTTGTTGCCGCCGCTCGCCGTCGAGTCATCGTTCAGGTGTCCGATATGGCTGGTCGCCGGCCCGACCTTGCCGTTGGATCCGGTGTACTCGTCGACCGTCTTCGCGTAGTTCGAGTCGCTGTGTCCGGCATACCAAAGATCGAGTCCAGAGATCTTGTCGCCGCTGTAGCTCGCCCAGCTCGGCCCCCACCAGATCGCCTGCGTCACCGCAGTCGTCATGATCTTGCCGCCGTGGAAGGTCATCAGCGGACTCTTGGTCGGCCGCGCATGGCTCGCCGCGTGCTCGCGTGCCCAGTGGATGCCGAGCATCGGTGGCCCGCCGCGGTCGAGCGTCAGGTCCTCGACGCTGGGATCGAAAGGACTCGTCGTGTCCTTGTCGTGCGCGAGGGCGAGCGCGGCCAGCGGACAGGCGAGCACTGCGATGAGGACGTTGCGAAGCATTGGAATCCCTTCGACGGAAACCGGAGGGCACAGCCCCCGGGTCGGTTGCGGAGAAGAAGCGTCGTGCTGGATACGGGCGCTCGTCGGGAGAGCCAGTTTGCAGTGAACGATGCGCCCGCGGATGGCTGGCGAGGTAAGGAATTGCAGCAATTCACCGCGCGAACGGTCATTTCGTCACACGCTCAGGGCATGGCGCCAATGCGCGGTCAGCGGCGTCGCCGGCTTGGCGCGCCGACGTTCGTCGAGGAGAGCACGGCCGACGCTCTTGTCGCGGCCCAACGCGGCGGCGGCGAGCAGCGTCTGGTCGACGACGTCGCGCTGCGCGCGGCTGCCGCCGAACGGCCCGAGCGCAGCGTGGACCGAGGCGATGAGTTCCGTCGCGCGATCGAACTCGCCCTTGCCGAACGCGAGCAGGCCGTGCAGTAGGGGCGCGCCGATCGCTTGGGCGACGCTGCCGTTCCAGCCGCCGTTGTGCTCGGCGCCGGCAAGCGACACCGCAATCCACGCGCGCGCGCGGGCGAGCTCGCCGGCGCCGATCAGCGCCATCGTTGCGTGCGCGTCGTTGAAGAGCGAGTGCCCGGCGGCGGCTGCGTCGAGTGGCCAGCCGGCCAGGAGCGATTGCCA
>DASXIP010000164.1:0-2204 GCA_036497875.1 Caldimonas sp. | reverse complement strand
GTGTCCTCGACCGTCCGGTGCGGCGACTCGGCGGCGACGACGACGTCGGTGCAGTAGAGCGGCCGGCCGCCGTAGCGCGGCGGCTTCGGCAGCGGCGCCGCGACGAGCGTCGGCCGCGGCTGCCGCCGGGAAAACGGCAGGCCGCACATCATCGCGGCGCCGAGGTCGTCGCGTGCCCAGAGCTCGGCAAGTGCCGCCGGCGCGTCGTGGTCGACAATTGGCCAGTCGAGGTCGGCGCTGGCGAGTGCCCACCCGAGCACGCGGTGCCAGTCGGCCTTGCATCCGGCCGACACCGAGTACATGCGGGCATTGACGATCGGCATGCGACTGCGGCCGTTCAGCGAAAACGCAGCCGCTGGCCGATGCCGAGCTTCCGCGCCTTGGCGAGCATCGCCGCACCGAGTGCGATGTCCGACAGCGACAGGCCACGATGCCAGAAGAGATTGGTTTCGGCATCGCTCTCGCGGCCGGGCCGCAAGCCCGCGACGATCTGGCCCAGCTCGGCGTGCAGGTTCTTCTCCGAGAGCCGCCCGCTGTCGACGTGTGCGCGCAGCGCGCCGTACGGGCCGGAGCGCGCCTGGCCCCAATCGTCCATGACGATCTTGTCCATGATGTCGGTGAGCGAAAGCTCGACCGCGCTCATCGTGCCGTACGGGATGACGCAGGCGCCGCGCTCGATCCACTCGGTCTTCAGCAGCGGCGCAGGCCGCTCGAGTCGCGACGCCTCGACGACGATGTCGGCGCCGCGAACGCACGACTCCCAGTCGTCGCAGGCGACGACGCGTGCGCCCGGCAGGTCGGCACGGAGGCGAGTCACGAACGCGTCGCGGCTCTCCTGGCGGCACGAATGGACGCGGATCTCGTCGAAAGCGAAGATCGAATGCAGGAGGCGCACGTTCCAGTACGCCGTGCCGCGCGCGACGATGTGGCCGAGTACCTTGGCGTCGCGCCGCGCCAGCGTGCGGGCGCCGATCGCCGTCACCGCGCCGGTGCGCATGTCGGTGATGTCGCTCGCGTCGATCACCGCGATCGGGACGCCGGTCTTCGGGTCGAACAGATTGAGCAGGGCAAGCTCCGACGGTAGGCCGACCTCGTAGTTGCGGTAGAAGTCGCCGACCACCTTGACGCCGGCCATGCCGAGCGGCCGGAGGTAGCCGCGCAGGACATTGAAGTGGCCCCGGGCATCTTGCTCCGGGACGAGATGCACCCGCGGCTCGATCGTCGCCTCGCCACGTCCCTGCGCACGAAGCCCCTGCTCCACTGCGTCGAGGATCTCGACATCGCTCAGCGCCAGCGCCTGGACGTCGGGATGGTTGAGGTAGTGGAGGTGGATCTCGCCAGCATCGTCAGCCATGTCAGCCGCCCAGCATCGGCAGCTTGAGTCCCTGCTCGCGCGCGCACGCGATCGCATCCTCGTAGCCAGCGTCGGCGTGGCGCATGACGCCGGTCGCGGGGTCGTTCCAGAGGACGCGCCCGATGCGCTTGGCCGCGGCGTCGCTGCCGTCGCAGACGATGACGACGCCGGCGTGCTGTGAGTAGCCCATGCCGACGCCGCCGCCGTGGTGGAGCGACACCCAGGTCGCGCCGCTCGCGGTGTTGAGGAGCGCGTTCAGCATCGGCCAGTCGGAGACGGCATCCGAGCCGTCTTTCATCGACTCGGTCTCACGGTTCGGCGATGCGACCGAGCCGGCGTCGAGGTGGTCGCGACCGATGACGATCGGCGCCTTCAACTCGCCCGAGCGCACCATTTCGTTGAACGCAAGGCCGGCACGATGCCGCTCGCCGAGCCCGATCCAGCAGATCCGCGCCGGCAGACCCTGGAACGCAATCCGTTCGCCGGCCATCTTGAGCCAGCGGTGCAGGCCGGCGTCGTCGGGAAAGAGCTCCTTCATCTTCGCGTCGGTCTTCGCGATGTCGTCGGGATCGCCCGAGAGCGCGACCCAGCGGAACGGCCCTTTGCCGCGACAGAACAGCGGCCGGATGTACGCCGGAACGAAGCCGGGGAACGCGAACGCGTCGGCGACGCCGGCGTCGAACGCAACCTGGCGGAGGTTGTTGCCGTAGTCGACGACCGGGACGCCGAGCGCCTTGAAGCCGAGCATCGCCTCCACGTGCGTGGCGCAACTGCGCGCTGCGGCCTCGCGCAACGTCGCGTGGCTCGCCGGCTCAGCCTGAGCAGCGCGCCACCGCGCGACCGACCAGCC
>DASXIP010000163.1:0-6909 GCA_036497875.1 Caldimonas sp. | reverse complement strand
CCCGACAACCGCGTCGGCTCGGACGACCTCTGGGACAAGGCGGAATACGCGCTTCAGGAGGCGCTGCGCCGCTCCGGCTGCGAGTTCTCGATCGCCCCCGGCGATGGCGCTTTCTACGGCCCGAAGATCGAGTACACGCTGAGGGACGCGCTCGGCCGGCCCTGGCAGCTCGGCACGATGCAGGTCGACTTCAACACCGCCGAACGGCTCGGCGGCGACTACGTCACCGAGACGAGCGGGCGCGCCTTCCCGGTGATGCTCCACCGCGCGATCGTCGGCAGCTTCGAGCGTTTCATCGGCATCCTCCTCGAGCACCACGCCGGCGCCCTGCCGGCGTGGCTGGCGCCGGTCCAGGCCAGCGTCCTCAACATCGCGGAAAGCTCGGTCGACTACGCCCGGGAAGTTACCAAAACACTGCAAAAACAAGGACTTAGAGTCGAGAGTGATTTGCGCAACGAGAAAATCACCTATAAAATCAGGGAGCATTCGTTGCAAAAGGTCCCGTACATCCTCGTCGTTGGCGACAAGGAGAAGGCAAACGGGGCCGTTTCCGTGCGCGCCCGGGGCAACCGCGACCTTGGTGCGATGCCGCTCGGCGACTTCTCCGCGAAGCTCGTCGAAGACATCGCCGCCAAGACGTGAGAGCACCGGCCCGAAGCGGTTCGGGCCATGGGGCGCGCTTCGTTCATTGGTGGGCTCCGCTGCCTTGGCGCCCTTTGAAAGGCATTCGACATCGCTACTTTTGCTGACCGCCGTCAACCCAACGCCGAGCGCAAGCATCGGCTCAACCGGGAAATCCTCGCACCTGAAGTCCGCCTGAACGGGCCCGAGAACGAACCATTGGGAGTCGTCCCGATCGTCGAGGCGCTGCGCCTCGCTGGCGAGAAGGACGTCGATCTGGTCGAGATCGTCGCCAACGCCGATCCGCCGGTCTGCCGGCTGATGGACTACGGCAAGTTCAAGTACCAGGAGCAGAAGCGAGCGGCCGAAGCCAAGGCGAAGCAGAAGGTCATCGAAGTCAAGGAAGTGAAGTTCCGCCCCGGCACCGACGAGGGCGACTACGCGATCAAGATGAGGAATCTGCGCCGCTTCATCGAGGAAGACGGCGACAAGGGGAAGGTGACGCTGCGCTATCGCGGCCGTGAGATCACGCACCAGGACATCGGCATGCGGCTGCTCGAGCGGATCCGCGACGAATTGTCGGACGTGTCGGTGGTCGAGCACATGCCCAAGCTCGAAGGGCGACAGATGGTGATGGTGCTGGCGCCGAAGAGGAAATAGAGACCAGAGCAATTCGACCGGGCACGTCGCCCGGTCTTCACAAGCGGCTGCAGGCTTGCAAGACGGCGGGATCTCCCGGCGGCGCCTGTTCAGCAGCAATCAACGAAGGGAAGAGTCATGCCCAAGATGAAGACGAAGAAGAGCGCCGCGAAGCGGTTCCGGGTGCGCCCGGGCGGAACCGTCAAGCGCGGCCAGGCGTTCAAGCGCCACATCCTGACGAAGAAGTCGACCAAGAACAAACGCCATCTGCGCGGCCCCGTCACGGTCGACAAGACCAACATGGGCCACATGGCACAGATGCTGCCGTTCGCCGGCCTCTGACCTCTCGTCAGCGCTCAAACTTCGAAGGAGATCTCACATGCCTCGCGTCAAACGCGGCGTCACCGCGCGTGCTCGCCACAAGAAGGTCCTCGCACTTGCCAAGGGCTTCCGCGGTCGCCGCAAGAACGTCTTTCGCATCGCCAAGGAAGCGGTCATGCGGGCAGGGCAGTACGCCTACCGCGACCGCCGCACCAAGAAGCGCGTCTTTCGCCAGCTCTGGATCGCCCGCATCAACGCGGCGACCCGTGGCCTCGGCGTGACGTACAGCAAGTTCATGGCCGGCCTCAAGAAGGCGCAGATCGACATCGACCGCAAGGTCCTCGCCGACATGGCCGTCCACGATCCGGCCGGCTTCAGCGCCGTCGTCGAGAAGGTGCGTCCGCACCTGTCCTGAACTCGCTCCTGTGCCTGCGCCCTCGGGCGCAGGCGCGCCGGTCGCCGGGGCGGCGCCGGCCAATGTCGCTTCGAACATGTCCGATCTGCAACCGGTCGTCGACAGCGCCCTGGCGGACTTCGCCAGCGCGCGCACGCCCGCCGAACTCGAGGATGCGAAGGCGCGCTACCTCGGCAAGACCGGAATCGTCACCGAGCAGCTGAAGGCGCTCGCGGCGCTCTCACCCGAGCAGAAGAAAGCGCGCGGCGCCGAGATCAACGTCGCGAAACAGACGATCGACGCTGCGCTCGTCGGCCGTCGCGCGGCGCTCGCCGAGGCAGCCCTCGAGAGCCAGCTCGCCGCGCAGGCGCTCGACGTCACGCTTCCCGGCCGCTCGCGCGGCATGGGCTCGATCCACCCGGTCAGCCGCGCGCTCGAGCGGATCGAGGCGATCTTCACGTCGATGGGATTCGACATCGCCGACGGCCCCGAGATCGAGACCGACTGGTACAGCTTCACGGCGCTCAACAACCCCGAGAACCATCCTGCGCGCTCGATGCAGGACACGTTCTACGTCGACCTCAAGGACGACGAAGGCCGCTGGCTCAACCTGCGGCCGCACACGTCGCCGATGCAGATCCGCTATGCGCAGGCGCACGCGAAGAAGCATGCCGGCGCCGCGCGGATGCCCGACGTCCGGGTCATCGCGCCCGGCCGCACCTACCGCGTCGACAACGACGCGACGCACTCGCCGATGTTTCACCAGGTCGAGGGGCTATGGCTGGGTGAGGACGTGAGCTTTCGCGACCTGAAGGCGGTCTATCTCGACTTCGTGCAGGCGTTCTTCGAGACGAGCGCGCTGAAGCTGCGCTTTCGCCCGAGCTATTTCCCGTTCACCGAGCCGAGCGCCGAGATCGACCTGATGTTCGACGACGGTCCGCTCGCCGGACGCTGGCTCGAGGTCTCGGGCTCCGGCCAGGTCCATCCGCAGGTCGTCCGCAACATGGGCTTCGATCCGGAGCGGGTGATCGGCTTTGCGTTCGGTTCCGGAATCGATCGGCTGGCGATGCTGCGCTACGGCATCGACGACCTGCGCCTCTTCTTCGACGGCGATCTGCGGTTTCTCCGTCAGTTCGCCTGAGCCATGCAATTCCCGGAATCCTGGCTGCGCGAGTTCTGCGATCCGCCGATCGGCACGGCGGAGCTCGCGGAGCGGCTGACGATGGCCGGGCTCGAGGTCGAGGGTATGCGAAGCGTCGCGCCGCCGTTCCACGGCGTTGTCGTCGGCAAGGTGCTGTCGGCCGAGCCGCATCCGAACGCCGACCGGCTGCGCGTTTGCGAAGTCGACGTCGGCGCTACAGAGCAGCTCGCGATCGTCTGCGGCGCGCCCAACGTGCGTGTCGGTATGAAAGCGCCGGTCGCACTCGTCGGCGCCGAGTTGCCAGCGGCCGGGGAAGGATCGAGCGAGCCGCTGCGGATTGAGGTCGGCAGGATCCGCGGTGTCGAGAGTCGCGGCATGTTGTGCTCGGCGCGCGAGCTCAAGCTCACGGATGACCACGAGGGGCTGCTCGTGCTCGATGAGGACGCCGTGGTCGGCGCCGACATCCGCGCGACGCTCGGGCTGGACGACACCGTCTTCACGCTCAAGCTGACCCCCAACCTCGGCCATGCGCTCAGCGTCTTCGGCGTCGCGCGAGAGGTCGCCGCAATCACCGGGGCGCCCCTGCGCACGCCGACGTTCGCGAAGAACCGCGTCGACAGCGACCGCATCCTGCCGGTCCGCGTCGAGGCGCCCGACCTTTGCGGGCGCTTTTCGGGGCGCGTCGTCCTCGGCGTCGATCCGCGCGTGACGACGCCGCGCTGGATGGTCGATCGCCTCGCGCGCTGCGGGCAGCGCAGCGTCTCGCCGCTGGTCGATATCTCGAACTACGTCATGTTCGAGCTCGGGCGGCCGTCGCACATCTTCGATCTCGACAAGATCCAAGGCAGCCTCGCCGTCCGCTGGGGCCGCGGCGGCGAGTCGCTCGAGCTGCTGAACGGCAGCACGGTCGAAGTCGACCCGACCGTCGGTGTGATCGCCGACGAGACCGGCGTCGAGTCGCTCGCCGGCATCATGGGCGGCGCCGCGACGGCAGTGACCGATGCGACGCGCAACGTCTACGTCGAGGCCGCATTCTGGTGGCCCGAGGCGGTCGCCGGCCGCTCGCGCCGCTACCACTTCTCGACCGACGCGGGCCATCGCTTCGAGCGCGGCGTCGATCCCGCGACGACGGTCGAGCACATCGAGCGGCTGACGTCGCTCGTCGTCGCGATCTGCGGCGGAAGAGCAACGCACTGCGGCCCGATCGACGACCACGTCGTGGCGTTGCCGCAGCAGCATGCGGTGACCCTGCGCGTCGCGCGCGCCGCCAAAGTGATCGGAATGCCGGTGACGCAGGCCGACTGCGAGCGTGTGTTCACGCGCCTCGGCTTCACCTTCACGAGCCGTGTGGGCGAGATCGATGTCGTGCCGCCGAGCTGGCGCTTCGACCTGCGGATCGAGGAGGACCTGATCGAGGAAGTGATCCGCCTTCTCGGCTACGACGCCTTGCCGACGGGGCCGGCGCGTGGCCCGCTGCACGCGTCGGTGACGAGCGAGCGCGAGCGACCCGCGAGCGCGCTCCGCCACGCGATGGCGCGGCTCGGCTGGCAGGAGACCATCAGCTTCAGCTTCGTCGACGAGCGCTGGGAGCACGACTTCGCCGGCAACGACGCACGGGTGCGCGTCGTCAATCCGATCGCCGCGGCCTATTCAGTGATGCGTTCGAGCCTGATCGGCAGCCTCGTCGAGAGTCTGCGTGTCAACCTCGCGCGCAAGGTCGAGCGCGTGCGCGTGTTCGAGCTCGGCAAGGTGTTCGTTCGCGACGAACGTGCGGCGAGCGGCCCGCTCGGCATCGCCGGTCTTCGCCAGCCGCTGATGCTCGGCGGCCTCGCATGCGGCCCGGCCGCGCCGGCGCAGTGGGGCGTCGCCGAGCGCGACGTCGATCTCTTCGACGTCAAGGGCGACCTCGAGGCGCTCTTCGCGCCCGCCTTCACGACGTTCGTTCCCGCCCCGCATCCTGCGTTGCATCCGGGCCGGAGCGCCGCGATCGAGCTCGACGGCCACCGCGTCGGCGTCGTTGGCGAACTGCATCCGCGCTGGCGGCAAGCGTACGAGCTGCCGGCCAGTGTCGTCGTGTTCGAGATCGACGCCGGCGCGCTGATGCAGCGCGCGCTGCCCAGCTTCGTCGCGCTGCCGAAGCAACAGTCGGCCTGGCGCGATATCGCCGTCGTCGCCGGACGCGACGTTCACCACGACGCGATCATGAGCGCGATCGCCGCCGCCGCCGAGTCGGCGGTGCGCGACGCCAACCTGTTCGACATCTTCGAGCCGAAGGACGGTGCCGCGGGAATCGCGGCAGGCGAGCGCAGCCTCACGATCAGGCTGGAGCTTCGCGACGACGGCCGCACGCTGACCGACGAGCAGATCGATCGCGTGGTCGCGGCGGTCGTCGCGTCGCTCCGGCAGCGGCTCGGCGTTCGCCTACGACAGCAATAGCAGAGCAGAAGCGAACATGGCCCGATCCCCGAACACTCCCGACCGCGTCCTGCTGCCGACGCTCGTCACGCCGACCCTCACCAAGGCCGAGCTCGCCGAGCTCCTGTTCGAGCGCCTCGGACTCAACAAGCGCGAGTCGAAAGACATGGTCGAGGCATTCTTCGACCTGATCTACGCGACCTTGCTGTCTGGCGACGACGTCAAGATGTCCGGCTTCGGCAACTTCACGATTCGGCGCAAGGCGCCGCGCCCGGGCCGCAATCCCCGCACTGGCGAGGCGATCCCGATCAAGGCCCGCCACGTCGTGACCTTTCACGCGAGCCATAAACTGAAGGGAGTCGTGCAGGGCGACACGCCGATCGCTGACGACTTCGAGTAAAGTCGAGGTTTATCTCCTGATCTTATTGATTTTCATGGAGAAAAACCTTCCTGCAATTCCTGCCAAGCGCTACTTCACGATCGGTGAGGTGAGCGAGCTTTGCGGCGTCAAGCCGTACGTGCTGCGCTACTGGGAGCAGGAGTTCACGCAGCTGAAGCCGATGAAACGGCGCGGCAACCGCCGCTATTACCAGCACCACGAGGTGCTCCTGATTCGCCGCATCCGCGAGTTGCTCTACGAACAGGGCTTCACCATCAGCGGCGCGCGCAACCGGCTCACCGATCCGGCGCCGGCTCGGCAGTCTGCGTCTACGGCAGCGGTCGCCCCGGCTCCTGCGACGGCCAAGCGTCACGCTGTTTCGGCTACTGACAACAGCAGCGGCGATGCGAGCGACGCGCGTAATGGCGACCGTGCCGCGATCGATGCCCCCGGGTCCGTCACACTCTCGGCGGCTCAGGTGCGGCAGGAGCTGCTCTCGATCCGCAGCCTGCTCGGGCCCTGATGGAGCCCTCCCTATAATGCGCAAGACGGGGCGTAGCGCAGCCTGGTAGCGCACTTGCATGGGGTGCAAGGGGTCGCGAGTTCGAATCCCGCCGTCCCGACCAATGAAATCAATGGGTTAGCAGCGAGAGCTGCTAACCCATTTCGTTTGGGAGCTCCCCCGTGTCCTAGCGGTGTCCTAGAAATCCTCATCTCAAGGTGTTGCGCGCATGCATCGCCGTGAGTCAAAACGGCTGACCGGCTAGCCGATCAGCAATCATTCTCCTTGCGCCTGTGCCTCCGGCAGCAGGCCGATCAGGTTCAGCCTCGGATTCAGCACCGCTTTGATCTTCCGGAGGCCAATCCGCTCGTGATTCAGAAGAGCGGTCACGCCATCCATCGCTTCCTGGTTGAGCTGGATCGGTGACAGCACATGGTCGGCTGAGGCCGATGCAGTCATCAGCCGGATGTCCCGGGTTCGGATTCGTGTCGATCACA
>DASXIP010000162.1:0-7364 GCA_036497875.1 Caldimonas sp. | reverse complement strand
TAGGCGAGCAGGTGCGCCGTCGAATGGCGGATCAGCTCGAGGCCGTCGGCGTCCCTGTCGGTGACGATCGCGAGCCGCTCGTCGTGGTCGATGCGATGGCTGGTGTCGACGAGACGGCTGTCCTTGCCCGAACCGATGCGGCCGCCGAGCGCGGCCTTCGCCAGGCCTGGGCCGATCGACGCGGCGACCTCCTCGACCGTCACCGGCCCTGGATACTCACGACGCGAGCCGTCTGGCAGTTGAATCGAGATCATGAACTCACTCCGGGAACGAAAAAGCGCGGGCTGGCCGCGCTTTTCTTCGAACGAGACGAACGGGATGCGGAAACGCGCGGCGACCTACACCCTCCAGCCGGGGGTGGTAGTTCGCGGTGTCATAACCGTCATGCCTTTCTCGCTCTTGTGGGTTCGGCCTCGATTGTAGGCGACCGCGCTCAGAAGGGCAGGATCGAGACGTTCGCCGTGCGCTCGATGAACCACAGCGTGCCGATCGCGATCGCGACCGCCGAGCCGCCACCGACGACGACGCGCGCGTAACCGGGCCAACGGCGAAGCGCAAAGAGCGCCGTCGTGACGACGGCGACGATGACGAGCTGGCCAGCCTCGATGCCGAGGTTGAACTGCAGCAGCGCCCACGCGAAGTCGCCGCGCGGCAGATTGAGCTCGGCGAGGACGCTCGCGAAGCCGAAGCCGTGGATCAAGCCAAAAAAGAACGTGACGACAACGCGCCGGACAGGAAAGAACGGCAGAACATTGTCGAGCGCGGCTAGGACGATCGTCACTGCGATCGCCGGCTCGATGAATGCCGGCGTCAGCGAGACGAGCTTCAGCGCCGCGAGGCCGAGCGTGATCGAGTGCGCGACGGTGAACGCGGTGACGATCCCGGCGACCGGCCAGATCGCATCCGTGAGCCGCGCCACCGGCCGCCGCCCCTCGGCGGTTCGCCGGACCACCGACGGCAGCAAAAGGCAGAGCAGGAAGAGGACGTGGTCGTAGCCGGTGACGATGTGATGAACGCCGGCGGTGAAAAACTCCCAGCGCGCGACGCCGTCGCCGGCGTGCGATCCGCCGCTCACCGCCGCCGAAGCGCCATCTCCCGCGCCATCGGCGGTGACCGCAGCGGCCGGCATCGTCGCCGTCGGCTCGAGCACCGACAGCGTCACTGCCTGGCCCAGGCGCTGCACCTTCGCGATGCCGCGGTGCGTCGGGTCGACCTCGGCGAAAAGGCCGTAGGCGATGCGCGGCGTCGCCGGCAATGTGCACGACGAGGCGAGATAAAGCACGGCGTAGGCGCCGTCATTGCGGCGCTCGAGGCCGCGCCCGGTCGCGGTGAGCGGGCAGCCGGCGATCGCCAGCCGCTGCATCGCATACGACTCGATCCGTGGCCACGCCGTGCGCACCTCGCCCCAGGTGAGCTTGCCGTCGGCGTCGCTGTCGAGGTCGAGCGCCACGTCGAGGTCGCGCAACGCGATGTCCCAACGGACCTCGAGCCGGCCGGGCGAAGCGACGAGCTGCAGGTACGAGTCGCTCGCCTTGTGTGCAGCAGAGACTCCGGCGACGAGCAGCAGCGCGACGCCGACGATGGCGCGCAGCGCCGCCCGCAGACAGCCGATGCCGCGTAGCTCAGAGCAGCGCATCGATGCGCCGATCGTGCAGGCCGAGCGAGCTCTTCAGCCGGCGCGCTTCGTCGATTGCATCGCGCCGGCCGCTCGCGCGCGCCGCCTCGGCGAGAACAAGCAAGTCGAGCGGCTCGCGCTGCTTGGCGACGTCGCCGCGCGCCAGCTCGAGCGCACGCTCGGCGTCGTGGTCGATCGCGAGTGCGAACATCGCCTGCTCACGGCCGTGGAAGATGCGCGCCTCAGGCCGCTCGTTGGCGAGCGTGATGCGATCGCGCATTTCGGCGACGTCGCGTTCATGCGACGGCGCGTTCGCGTGCGCACCGGCGATCGCGAGGCGCAACAGGACCGGGTCGGTGCGGGTCTCGTCCTTGAGCACGGCGAGCGCTTCGGCCGGCCGCTTCTGCGCGATCAGGAAGTCCGCGTAGGCGACCGCCGCGTAGATGTCGGGATCGAGCCGCAATACAGCGCGATACGCGGCGTCGGCGGCGGCCGCGCGGCCGTCGCGCTCCTCGAGCTCGGCGAGCGACGTCAACAGCCAGCTGCGCGTGCTCGGCGCTAGCCGGGTGTCGGCGAGGAGACCCTGAAAGCTCCGCCGCGCCGCCGCCGTCTCGCCGCGCAAGGCGGCGTTCTCGGCGACGCAGGCAGCGGCGTAGACGTCGGCACCGGCTCGACCAACCTCGCGGCACGCGGCGTCGGACTCGAGATAGCGAGCCTGCACGCGCAGCACGGTCGCCAGCGTGAGCCACGCCTGCGCGTTTCGTTGGCCGGCCGGCCGTGCGAGCAGGATCCTGAGGTGGGCGACCGAAGCGTCGAATTCGTGCAGGTACTGCTCGAGCGTCGCGCGCAGAAAGAGGACGCCGTCCGGCGCCGTCGCGGCATCGGGCCAGGCTCGCAACGCGGCGAGCGCGAGGCCGGCGAAGCGCGGATCGCCGGACTCTCGCGCCTGCTCGAGATAGCGCTGCGCCACGGCGGTGGCGAGCGGCGCCTCGCTCGGATGCTCGGCGAGCCGCCTGCGCAGTTGCCGGTCCTCGTTCCTGCTTGCTGACGTCGCCGGCAGCACCTCGATCACCTCATCGTCACGCGTCGGCGTGATCGGCGTGGCGCGCGCACACGTCGTCGCCGCCGACACGACAACAAGGCCGGCTGCCAGCGCACCGGTCCATGCAGGCGAAAGTCGCATCGGCGCGATGCTAAGGGTGGCTGGCGCCACCCCGGGCGCTTCAATCGACCGTCTGCGGCTCGGCCGTGTCGTCGGTCGGCGGCGTCACCGCGCTGGTGTCGACCGGCTCGAGCATGTCGGCCATCGACACAACCAGCTGGCGCAGGTAGCTGATGAAGCCGTCGACCGACTGGCTCGCGCTCGCCGGCACTTGCGTGGTCGGCGGTGGTGGCGGCGGATTGTTGTCGCCGCCGCACGCGCCGAGCACAGCTGCCGCGATCGTTGCTGCGAGAAGGGTCTTCTTCATGTGCCTTCTCCTCACTGTGCGCCGGGCTTGGGCGTGCCGAGGTACGGGAACGTCGGCAGCAGCGGCCCGTTGGCCTTGACCTTCGGCCCGGCCTGGTCGACGCCATCGTGCAGACCGAACGCCGCTGCGCCGAGCGGCACTGCGCTCGGCTTGCACGCGGTGCCGAGCTTGTAAGTGTCGTTGTTGCCGTTGGCGACGCAAAGGCCCCCCATCACCGCAACCAGCGAGATGTCGACGACGTCGTCGCTCGGCCGGCGCCCGTTCGGGTAGCCGGCGAGGTCGCCGCCGGGACCGGCGAGCAGGCCGCCGAGCAAGCCGAGCCGGTTCTGCGACGCCTCGGGGGTCGGCGCGATCGCCGTGTTGAGCCGAAGCATCTCCGATGGCACACCAGTGGCAGGCGATGCTGAGAACGCCTTCGGCTGGTTGACGCCGACGATACCGGTCAGAAAGGTCGTGACGAGATCGGTGCGTGGAAAGTTGGTCGGCGCGATGTTCGGCGTCGCGAGCGCGATCTCGATCAGCGCCGGCAGCGTCGGATTGGTCACGTAGGTCGCGAACTGGGCGTCGTCCTTGGGCTTGGAATTGTTGAACTTGTCCTTGTCGGGCAGGCCGATCACGACCTCGTTGACGAGTGGCATGCCGAGCCGCGAGACCTGGGTCCAGGCGCCGCCGGGCAGCTCGTGCGTCTGGTAGCCGCTCTTCGGTGCGCTGCTCAGGAGGCGCCCCTGGCGCAGGCTCGCCGTCGTCCAGCCGCCGATCACGGGGTCGTTGGCGCCGCTCGCAACGAGGCAGCTCGCCGGCACCTCGATCGCGAGCGTCGTCACGTTGGCGTCCGCGAGGTCGTCATGGCCGGCGTCCTTTTGCGAGTTGTCGAGCAGGAACGCCGCTTCGGCCGGGCTGAAATCGGCTGCGCCGGGGACGTTGAGCAGGTCGAAGATGACGCCGAGGTTGACGGCAAACGGGTCCTTGCGCTGGCCGACAAAGAGCTTGCCGGTACCGGTGCAGCCGGGGATGGTGACGGTGTAGATGTGCTGCGCGGCGTAGCCGGCGTAGTCCGGAATCGTTTTGGTGCCGATGTTGTCGACCGGCTTGGCGAACACGCTGCTGCCGCCGCTGGCGTTGGTGATCGAGCCGTGCGTGCCGGTGCGGCGGTCGCCGCGAACAATGTCGACCGTGAAGGTCTCGTCGACGTTCGACGTCGCCGCGCCCGGCGCCGTGATCTGGCCCGACTGCGTCAGCGGAATCGCGACATTCGTGCCGCCGATCGAGAGCGTCGTCCCGCGCAGCGCATTGTTGAAGTGGAACTGGAAGGTGATGTCTTCCTTGCCGTCGCCGTTGTTGTCGACGTGGATCTCGTAGAGCGCGTTCGGGTCGAGCTTGAAGTAGTTCGGGCCGCCGTAGCCGTCCTGCAGCGGCTGGTAGTTGGCGATCAGCGTCACGTAGCCCGGCCCGGTGAGGCGGCTCGGCTCGTAGCTATTGAACATGTAGAAGTCGGTGCCGTCGACCTTGGGCATGGTCGTGATCGCAGGCGCCTCGCGGTGGCTCGAGGCATGCGCCGGCAGCGCGCCGAGGCTCGCCAGCGCGGCGATGGCGGCGACGACCGGTGACAGCCGGCCACGGGCTCGGGGGTGGGCTCTCTTCATTGCTTGCTCCTCGGTTGAATCGCATCCACGGGTCCCGGAGATCGCCGGGTTCGCTCGGCCTTGCCCTCGGCAACGCTCGATCGGCGCCTGATACGCAACGACTTCGCTGGCGGATGCAGAATCCGTCAGCAGCCGCCCGGCGTAAGGCGCGACCGTGACGCGCGACCAACTCCGATTCGTCTGCTGCAAGGAGTACCAATGAAGTTCCGACCCGCGCTCTCCTCGCGCCGTGGTGGCTTCGCACCCGGAGGTGCGCTGTCGCTCGCGCTCGCCGGCATTGCCGCGCTGTTCGGCCAGGCATCGGCGCGCGCCGGCGACGTCTGCACGGCGACGAGCCCACCGCTCGCCGCGCCCGTCGTCGAGCTTTACACCTCCGAAGGCTGCAACTCGTGCCCGCCCGCCGACCGCTGGCTGTCAAAGCTGAAGGACGACCCATCGATCGTCGCCCTCGCCTTCCACGTCGACTACTGGGACCGCCTCGGCTGGAAAGACCGCTTCGCGAGCCCGGCGTTCACGGCCCGCCAAGCGACGGAGCAGCAGACCAACGGCGCGCGCTTCAGCTACACGCCGCAGGTCGTCGTCGACGGCCGCGACCGCACCGACTGGTCGCGCGCAAGCGTCGCGTCGTCACGGCCGACGGCGCCGGTCGAAGTCTCGCTCGCGCAACGTGGCGATCAGTTCGTCGCCATCGTCACGCCCGCCGCCAACGCGCCCGGGCGCCTCGCCGCGTACTGGGCCGTCACCGAGCAGGGCCACGTCACGGCGGTCAAGGCCGGCGAGAACGAGGGGGCGACGCTGCACCACGACTTCGTCGTCCGCGACTACGCGCCGGTCGCGCCATGGGTAGCGCGCGGTGGCGCGAGCGAAACGCTCACCTTCAAGCCGGCGACCGCCGCCGACGCCACGCATCCGCGCAGCGTCAATCTGGTCGTCCTCGACGCCGCGACCGGTCGCCCAGTGCAGGCCGTCAAGGTCGGTTGCTGAACGCCGCTAGTCCGCCGAGCGCAGCGCCGCGCGCAGCTCGGCGCCGATCTCCGGCCGGCCGGCGAACGGATCGGTCGGGTTCCTCGCCTGCACGATGTCCTCGAGCCGCGTCTGCACGCTCGCGAGCGACTTCGGGTGGCTGTAGATGTAGAAGCGGCGCTCGCCGATCGCGTCGAAGACGAAGCGCGCGACGTCGGCGGCGCTGACCTTGCCGCTGCCGACTGCACGATCGTTCATCGCCTTGCCGATCAGTTGGCTCCTGGTCGGCTTGCCGGCGGCAAGTGCCTCGGGGCGATTGCGCTGGCTCTCGGTGATTCCGGTCGGAACGAAGAACGGGCACAGGACCGACGCGCTGATCTGCCCGGTGACGAGCTGCAGGTCCTGGTAGAGCGTCTCGCTCATCGAGACGACGGCGTGCTTGCTGGCGTTGTAGACACCCATGTTCGGTGGGTTGAGAAGGCCCGCCATCGACGCCGTGTTGACGATGTGGCCCTCGTACGAAGGATCCATCTCGGCCGCGTCGAGCATCATCGGCGTGAAGACGCGGATGCCGTGGGCGACGCCCATCACGTTGACGCCAACCACCCAGGCCCAGTCGGCGGCGCTGTTTTCCCAGATCAACCCGCCGGCGCCGACGCCGGCGTTGTTGAAGACGATGTGCGGCGCGCCGAAGCGCTCGCGCGTCGCCGCGCCGAGCGCCTCGACCTCGGCCGCGTGCGCGACGTCGAGCCGAAACGGCAGCACGTCGACGCCGAGGGCGCGGATCTCGGCGGCGGCGCGGTCGAGAGCGTCCTGCTGGACGTCGGCCATCACGACGTTCATGCGCCGCTGCGCGGCAATGCGCGAGGTCTCGAACCCGAAGCCTGAGCCGGCGCCAGTGATGACGGCCGTGCGGCCCGCGAATGTCTTCATGCGATCTCCTTCTTGGTCGCCTTGATGTGGAACCCGATCCGCGGGAAGTGGACGTGGACGTGGCCGGCGCGCGGATCGTCGCGTGCGATCACGACTTCGGCGTCATCGAGGCCGACGACGGTGCCGACGATCTCGTCGTGCGCGTAGTCGGCGGCGACGACACCGACCTCGGTGCCGGCGGCAAACGGCTGCCCGGCGGCGACCGCGATCGGTGCGTGGCTGGGCGCGCTCGCCGCAACCGCGATCGCCTCGTCGCTTCCCATCGCAGTCGCCTCGCCATGGCCGAACGCGGCGACGCGCTCGAACCAGGCGACGACACCAGGGTACGGCGCGAGCACCGCGGCGATCGGCGGCGCCCTGCGCATGAACCAGATCGAGTGCGCTGCCGACACGTCGGCGATCGACGCGACGCCACCGAGAAGGAACTTGCGGCCGTCGCCGAGCAGCGAGGCGAGCCGGTCGAGATAGGTGAGCAGCGCGGCACGCGCATCGGCGGTCGGCGCGCGCCGCATCGAGGGATTCATCGCCGCGCGGTCGGCAGCGAACGCCTTCAACCCCTCCGGCGGCGCGCCGGCGAAGAGATGCGCAGCGCCGGCCGGTTGCATCGTGAACGGCACCGCGGCCCAGAACAGCGTCGTGTCAGCCCACTGGGCGACGATCTCGGCAAGGCCCGCGATCGCCGAGGGATACAGCGGCGGCTCCGGGGCCATGCGATCGATCACGCGGCACATCAGGAACGAG
>DASXIP010000161.1:0-3895 GCA_036497875.1 Caldimonas sp. | reverse complement strand
GATGCCGGCGCAGACGTTTGCGGCATGCAACCCACCAGACAAAACGAGCCGACGCTTTGACTCTGCCGGGAACCCTGCCGGAACGAGCGACCAATCGAATGCCTTTCCACCGCCGCCGAAGCCCTCGACATGGGCATCGAGGAGAAGACCTTGCGCCTCGCTGAAGCGGCGTGCGAAGTCTAGCAAATCGAGCTCCGCCGTCATCCGCACGGCGCGCAGGTACGGCCGCCGAAACAGCGCGCAGTCCGCAGGCGTCTCGTCGCCGTGGAACTGCAGGAGAAGGGTCGGAATCTCCGCCACGACCGCCTCGATGTCGGCACGCGGCGCGTTGACGAAGAGGCCCACCGGCGTCACGAACGGCGGCAGCGCGCGGGCAAGCCGTGCTGCACGGTCGAGGTCGAGGCACCGCACGCTCGGCCGGTGAAAGACGAAGCCGACCGCATCGGCGCCCGCAGCCACGGCGGCTTCGATGTCGGCTTCCTGCGAGACGCCGCAAATCTTGATCCGCGTCCGCTGGTTCACAGCCGGGCCTCGCGCCGCGAGGGCGCGGGCTCAGGGCAGCCAGTCCATCGCCGGCGTTCGATCGGGGATCGCATGGGCGGCATCGTAGTACGGGCCCACGAAGTACAGGCCGTCGGGCGCGAAGGTCGCCGCGGCGAGCGAACGGTCGCCGGCCGCGAGAACGTCGGCGAGCCACGTCTCGCTGCGCGCACCGCTGCCGACCGCGACCAGCGAGCCGACGATGTTGCGGATCATGTGATGGAGGAACGCATCGGCGTCGAAGTCGAGTCGCCAATAGGCGCCGCGCCGCTCGATCGCCAGCACACGCATCGTCTTGACCGGCGAGATCGCCTGGCACTCGGCCGAGCGGAAGGCACTGAAGTCGTGGCGGCCGACCAGCGCGGCGGCGGCGCGCTGCATCGCCTCGCCGTCGAGAGCGCGAAAGGTCCAGCCGGTGAGGCTGCTCTCGAGCGCCGGCCGTACCGCCGACTCGAGCAGCACGTAGGCGTAACGCCGACCGCTTGCGCTCGCCCGCGCGTGAAAGCTCTCGGGAACGAATCGGCACCACTGCACCGCGATGTCGGCGGGCAGATAGCGGTTGGTGCCGCGCGTCCACGCGTCGGCCGCGCGAACGACATCGGTGTCGAAGTGAACGACCTGGTTCAAGGCATGGACGCCAGCGTCGGTGCGCCCGGCGCAGATCGAGGTGATCGGCGTGTCAGCGAAGGCGCCGAGCGCGGCTTCGAGTCGGTCCTGCACGGTGCGCCCGCTCGGCTGGCTCTGCCAGCCGCTGTACGCGCTGCCGCGATACGCGACGCCGAGGGCGACTCTCACGTGGAACGGGCGCGCCGCCGGCCTTCACCGGTCGGTGCGCGCCCGGCGTGTCTCAGGTGATCCGGTCGAGCATGCCCTGCGCCTTGGTCTTCGTCGCTCCGCTCGCGGTCGCGAGCACTTCGCGCAGAAGATCGCGGGCGCCGTCCTTGTCGCCGATGCGCTGGAATTCCTCGGCGAGCTCGAGCTTGCGCGATAGCGGGTCGCCGTTGTCGTCGAAGCCGGCGGGCGTCGTGTTGCGCTCGTCGGCGGTCTCTGAATGATCGAGGTCGAGCGAGATCCCGGAAAGGTCGAACGGCAGCGGTTCGTCGCGACGGGCAGGCGCGGCCGCGCCGGCCTCGTTGGCGACCAGCGGCATCTTCTGCGTCGTGTTGTGGAACGCCGGCTCGGCCGGCCGCGGCGGGATCGCTTCGGTGGCGTCGAGCGCCGCCGGCCGAGACGGCGTCCCGATGTCGGGGTTGTCGAGGTCGAGGTCGATGTTGTCGAATGCGCTGTCGCGCGCCGCCGTGTTGCCGATCGTCGAGCCGAACTGTGAAGGCACCGGCATGACCGACTGCGGCAAGGTACTGGCGCCGAGCGGCTCGGCGACCGATCCGCCTTCCATCGTCTGCCCTGGGGTGCCGCCGGTGCGATACATCGCGTTGTCCGGATCGATCTGGGTACCGAGCTCCTGCGCCTTTGCCCAGTCGTCGCCCTCGCCACGGGTCAGCGCGAAGAGCTGCGTCGCGAGGAGCTCGAAGCCCTTGATGTCACGCCGCTTGGCGTAGACCTCGAGCAGCTTGGTCCGGATCGCGAGGCGCTCCGGATTGCTGCGCATCGCCTCCTTCAGGATTTCCTCGGCCTGCAGGTCGCGGCCGTAGGCGAGATAGACGTCGGCCTCGGCGACTGGATCGACGTCGCCGATGGCATCGAGCTGCGACAGCGAATACGTCATCGACGACGAGCTGCCGCCGGCGTCGCGCGTGTCGATGCGCTGGCCGCCGCTTGCGCCGAAGAACGAGTCGGGCTGCAGGCGGCTTTCGAGGAACGAGGTCTCGCCGCTGTCCTTCCTCGAGCGTTGCGTGTAGCGATACGCGCCGTAGCCGAGGAGGAGCAAGGCGAGCGCGCCGCCGCCGAGGTAGAGCGGATTTCCTCTCGTGATCGAATCGATGAAGCTCGGCTCGGCGGCCGGGCGCGCTGCCGGCCGTGGCCGCGTGGCGCTCGCCGGCCGCGCGGCGGCCGGAGGCGCGGCGCTGCTCGCGCCGGCGACCACCGTCGCCGCCGAAGCCGTCGCCGCCGGCATCGACGCCGAGGCGATCACCGGAGCAACCGCGGCTGCGGATGCCGATGGCGGCGCTGCGCCGACCATCGTCGGCGCCATCGTGGGCGAGGCCGTCGTCGTCGGTGCCGTGATCGGCGCGGCCGGCGTCGGCACCGGCGTCACGACCGCAACCGGCGACGACGACGGGCGCGCCGCCGTGACCGTCGCCGGAGCGGCTGCAGTGGGCGACGTGACGGTGGCTGCGGTTCCCGGGGCAGGCGATGCCGGCGATGTACCGCCCTGGATTCGCTTCAGGTCGGTCAGGTTCTTGTTCAGCTCGGCGACGCGCGCCGCCTCGGCCTGGCGCTGGCGCTCGGACGCCATGCGGTCCTCGGCGCTGCCGGCTGCGGACGGCGGCGTCGCGCCGCCCTTGCTCAATTTCAGCTGGTCGGGGCTCGTGACGCCACCCAGCTTCTTGTCCTCGACCGAGGCTTGCACCTTGCCGCCACTGCGGCGCCGGTTCGGCTCGACCTCGGGGGCGGCGCCGGTGGTCGCTTCGGCAAGCCGCTGCCGATAGGCGCCGAAGTCTGCACTTTGCGCCGTGATGACCTGGCGGGCTTCGCCCGCAGGAACCGCCTGCGCGGTCTCGGCTGAAGGCACCGACACGACGACGCCGGCACGCAAACGATTCATGTTCTTGCCGCTGAACGCGTCCGGATTGGCGCGAAACAGCGAGACGAGCATCTGGTCGAGCGAAACGCCCGGACGCTGGACGCGGATCGCGATCTTCGACAGCGTGTCGCCCGGATGAACGTGGACCTCGTCCTCCGACGTGGCGGCGCCTTCGCCGCTCGCCGTCGTCGTCGCGGCGCTGCGCGAAGGCGGCGCGGACGCGGCGTCGTCGCGGCTGGTGCGCTGCTCGGTGGCCGAGGCACGCGCAGCGGCACGACGCTCGCGCGCTTCGGCGCGCGCCGCTTCGCGTTGCTCGGCCTTGGTCATCGCCGGCGTCGGCGACTCTGCCAGCGGCATCGGCGGCGGCGGCGTCGCCGACATCACCGGCGACGTCGTCGTTCCGGGAGCGGGCTGCGCGCCGGCGCGGATCGTCGCCGGCGGATCGAACAGCAGCGTGTATTCGCGCACCAGACGCCCCGTCGCCCATGAAATCTCGAGGATGACGTCGACGAAAGGCTCCTGCACACCACGGTCGCTGACGAGGCGAACGAACAAGCGGCCGTCGGGCCGCTTTTCGAAGGTGGCGCGCGTGCTCGGCAGGACGGGGTTGTAGTCGACGTTGGCGGCGCGATACGACTCGGGCGGCGCGAC
>DASXIP010000160.1:0-2069 GCA_036497875.1 Caldimonas sp. | reverse complement strand
CTGTTCCAGATGATGGCGAAGACGCTGCAAGGCGACCTCGGCGCGCTCAGGTTCGAGCTCGACAACGCGAGGAAGGACGTCCGCTACTACACGCACCTCGCCGAAGGCCTGGCGATCCCGACCGTCGTCGGCGAGGCGGTGCACCAGTCGCTCGTCCTTGCGAGCGCACTCGGCCACGGCAAGAAGTTCGTGCCCTCGCTCGTCGAAGCGCAAGAACAACTCACCGGGGCGAAGCTCGTGCCGTAGCGAGCGAAAAGCAACACTGGTGCGCAAGCATTCGATGGACTCCGAAGGAGTCCGCCCGTCCCTCCCGGAGGGAGGGGAGCGAAGTGGGGAGGGAGCAGCCCTGTCAGCGCACAGGCGCGGCGAGGCTCGGCTGGAGGCCGCGCCTCGCCGGGCCTGGGTCGTCGTCTGGGCAGCGTTTGTCGCGATGATGGTGATCTTCGGCGTCGCCTATTCGTTCGCCGCCTTCTTTCGCTCCTTCGCCACCGAGTTCGCCGGCGACCGCGCCGACGTTTCACTCGTCTTCGGCCTCTCCGGGCTGATCTATTTCCTGCTCGGCGCCGGCGCCGGCATGCTCGCCGACCGCTTCGGGCCGCGCATCGTCTGCACCGCGGGAATGCTCTGCATCGCCGGCGGCCTCTTCGCGAGCAGCACGGCGCACTCGATGGCCGCGATCTACGGCGCCTGGGGCGGCGGCCTCGGCGTCGGCATCGGCCTCGTCTACGCCCCGGCGATCGCGAGCGTGCCGCCATGGTTCGTTCGCCGGCGCGCGTTCGCAGCGGGGATCGCGAGCGCCGGCATCGGCGTCGGCACGCTGGCGCTGCCGTTGCTCGCGACGTCTGCCATCGGCGCGCTCGGCTGGCGCCACGCGCTGCAGGCGCTCGCGGTCGGTGTTCTCGTCGTCGGCGTCGGCTCGACGCTGCTGCTGCGACGCGCACCTTCGGCGGCGACCCCGGGGTCGACCGCGGCAGCAGGAATGACGCTTCGCGAAGCGCTCCGCGGCCGTCGCTTCTGGTGGATGTACGCGGCGTGCGTGCTCGCCGCACCAGCGATGTTCATCCCCTTCGCCCACGTCTCGGCAGCAGCGCGCGATCTCGGCATCGGCGACGCGCGCGCGGTCGGCCTCGTCGGCATGATCGGCATCGGCAGCATCGTCGGCCGCTTCGCGATCGGCGGCCTCGCCGACCGCCTCGGCCGCATCGCCAGCATCGCCCTGCTCGAAGCATCGCTCGGCGCCTGCTACCTGCTTTGGCTCGCCGCCGGCGGCTATGTCGCGCTCGCGCTGTTCGCGCTCTGGCTCGGCCTCAGCTACGGCGGCATCGTGTCGTTGATGCCGGCGCTCTGCATGGACCTGTTCGGCGCGCGCGCCGTCTCGAGCATCCTCGGCACGCTCTACAGCGGCGCTGCCTTCGGCAACCTGCTCGGCCCGGTCGTCGCCGGCGCAGTGTTCGATCGCAGCGGCAGCTACGTGCCGGTGATCTTGGCCTGCTTCCTCCTCGCCAGCCTGTCCGCCATCGCGTCGGCGCAACTCCTCCGCGACACCCGCCCGAAATATTGAGAGCTATCTATCGGGTCCGTACCGGACCCGATAGATCGCCCCCGCCTCATCGTCGCTGACCAGAAGCGAGCCATCGGGCAGCGGCAACACGTCGGCCGGCCGCCCCCAGACCGTCTCGCGGCCGCCTTCGACCTGCAGGAACCCGTGCAGGAACGGCTCGGGCGCACCGGCGCGACCCTGGCCGTCGATCGCGACGCGAACGACCTGGTAGCCGACCTTGCTGCTGCGGTTCCACGAGCCGTGCTCGGCGATGAAAATGTTGCCGCGGTACGCGGCAGGAAACTGCGTGCCGCTGTAGAAGCGCATGCCGAGCGCGGCGACGTGCGCACCGAGCTCGGCAGCCGGCGCGGTGAACTCGCTGCACGGGCGCTGCGCGCCGAATTCAGGATCGGGCGAATCGCCCTGGTGGCAATACGGATAGCCGAAGTGCTCGCCGGTCCTCGTGACGTGATTGAGTTCGTCGGCGGGAAGATCGTCGCCGAGCATGTCGCGGCCGTTGTCGGTGAAC